>CAYOCZ010000278.1:0-4818 GCA_964402475.1 uncultured bacterium
GGTGCTGGACGGGGCCACACTTGGTTGCTGGGAGGCGTGACGTGATCGACGAAGAGATCAAACACCCGTCGTTGAGCGAGAGCCGCCGTCCTCTGGCCTTGTGGCCGGTGCAGGACGTTAGCGGGAACCTTTTCGGCTGCTATCTCGTCGAGGATGGCGATGGACAATCATTCCTACAGACCATGAGGGGGCCGGGATGCCCCGGCTGGACGAACGAGGCTCTTCTGCTGGTGGTTCTGGACCGGCTTCGGCAGTGGCAGGCGGAGTCGGAGCCGAAGTGCTTGGAGAACGAGCTGGCGATAACGTTCTTGGACCGCGCGCTGGCTGAACTGCATCGGCGCGAACTTCGGAAGATGGAGTCGGAAGATGGAGGAGGAGCGCGATCATGAGCAAGACGGCACGAGGGAAGCGTGATGGAACGGGTCCGCACAAGGACAGCTACCAGCGTCGGGCGGCCGGCGGAGTCGGCAAGCGTCGGGCGGCGGGGCAGAAGTGCCCCAAGCGGTGATGGAGGAAGCGAACGCGTAGGTAACACAATTCCCCTCCAAAGACGCGGCTGGCCGGCCGCGGATTCTTGGAATCGAGAGCCCTTCACCGTGACACGGGGCGGTGAGGGGCTTTTTCTTTGGAGGGGCCATTTTTGATGCCAGCCGTGGGAGACCATCAGGTGATCGACATCGTGGTACCGAAGCGGAAGCCCAAGCCGAAGCCGAAGCGGAAGGTGCCGGTGCTGGATACGAGCGTTGCCGGTCAGAAGGTGGACCTGTCGCACCCGGATAAGTGGGTGGCGGTGGCGGTAGATGCCGCGGAACGGCTGGTCGAGATCGCGAAGGTGGGCTGCAAGAACGCGGGGGCTCAGGTGTCGGCGTTCACGGGGATGATGAGCGCGTTGCCGGACGATGCGAAGGCGATGCCGCAGATCCGCAAGATTTTCGAGGACTTCGTTCCGGAGATCCCGCGAACGCTGGGGGTGCTGGCGGGTCGGCGTATCGGGAAGCTGGTCGTGACGGCCGCTCAGATACGGGCGTGCCAGGCGATCCAGGGCATCCTGGCGAAGCGGTTCGCGAGCGGGGCGGAGACGCAAGAGGCGACGGCGGCGGCGGCCTTCGTTGATCTGTTCGACGACATGCAGGATGAGGACGAGTGATGGCGACGGCTACGGCAGTTCAGGACAGCACGGTCGACCGGGCCAGGGCGATTCGGGCTCGGATCGCGGCTGACCCGCTGCTGCTGTTCCCGTTCCTGCAACTCAAGCCGAAGGACGATAAGGGCAAGCGGGCGCGGTCGAAGGACAAGGGGACGATCCCGTTCCACCCGAACAGTTCGCAGATGATCATTCACCGGCGGGTCTGGCGGCAGTGGACGGCGCATCATCGGTTCCGAATCATCGTGCTGAAGGCTCGGCAGGTGGGGATTTCGACGTACTTCCAAGCACTGTCGTTCTGGCGGATCGCGTTCGATGCGGGGATCAACGCGCAGGTGATCGGTAACGACGCTCTGACCTCGAAGTGGCTGTACGCCATGTGCACGACGTTCAAGGAGAGCCTGAACAACAACGCGAAGCTGGCGTTCATCCGCCCGACGACGACCTCCGACAACATCAAGGGGGTGGCGTTCACGAACAACAGCCGTCTGGACATCGACACGCCGAAGACGAAGAAGACGGCGGGGCGTGCTCGGACGAACCACATCGTTCACGCAACGGAACTGGGGTTCTGGGACAACGCGGCGGAGAACATGTCGGGACTGCTACAGAGCCTACCCGACGACGACAGCTTCGGGATCATCGAGAGCACGGCGAACGGGGTAGGCGGCGAGTTCCACAGCCGGTTCGTTGCGGCGATGACTGGTCAGTCGGAGTGGGAGGCGCTGTTCATTCCGTGGTTCCAGCACGAGGAGTATCACCGGGCGGTTCCCGATGGGTATGTCTTCGCGAAGGCTGATCGGCGGGTGCAGGAGGAGTTCAAGCTGACCGACGAGCAGCTCTATTGGCGTCGGTACAAGATCGACGGCGATATGAACGGCGACGAGCGGCTGTTCCACCAGGAGTTCCCGGCGACGTGGGAAGAGGCGTTCCTGGTGAGCGGCCGGTGCTTCTTCATCCCGGAGAACCTGGCGCTGCATCGGACGCACATCAAGGCCCCGAAGTTCATCGGCGAGGTTGTGCTGAAGGGCGCCCCGGGTCCGATGCCGACCGAGTCGATGTCCGTGCCGCAGTTCACGGATTCAGGGTTCTGGTCGGAAGAGCCGGCCGCAGTGGCGCCGCTTCTTGCCGAGGGCATGTCGTATCGCCCTGACTTCCAGAAGCGCCTGGACGGCCGACTGCGAATCTGGTCGTGGCTCAAGCGTGACCGGGCGACTCGGAAGGTGGACCGCAGCCGCAACTACGTGATCGGGGTGGACACGAGCGAGGGGCTGGAGGTCGCTCAGAATGAGGTGGACCGCTCGGCGGCGATGGTGTTTGACCGGACGACGGGGCGGCAGGTAGCGGGGTGGCGCGGGCTGATTGACCCGTTCCCATTCGGCGACGTGCTGTACGCCTTGGGCATGTACTACAACTCGGCATACATCGTACTGGAAGTAAACAACCACGGTGCGGCGACGATGCGGCGGCTGCTGGAGTTGGCTTACCCGAATCTCTACATGCGGACGCGGAGCACTCGGCAGAACGAACTGGTGAGCGAGGAGCCGGGCTGGTACACGGGGACCGCGAGCCGGAAGTTCGCGCTGGACAACCTGCTGGAGGCGATGCACCGCTTCGGGCTGACGATCCTCGACGACGTGGCGTTGAGCGAGTTCACGTCGTTCGTGGTAGATGCGAAGGGCAGGGCGGACGCGCAGCAGGGATGCCACGACGACCATGTGATCGCAGCGGCGCTGGCGTGGGAGGGGTTCAGGCTCTCCCCGCAGGCTCGGCGCCCGAAGGCGCAGCAGTTGGCCGTTGCAGATTTCACGATAGCCTCCACCGTAACGGGATGGTGATATGAGCGATTCAACCAAAGTCGACGAGATGCTCGACAAGGTGAACCAGAACCTGGAGCGGTCCCGCCGCTATATGGACCCGTTCCTTCCGATCTGGCAGCGTGCGTGGAACGATTTCATTGCGTACGTGGACAAGACGGACCTGCAACGGAACCCATACCGGGCGAAGGTATTCATCCCGCTGATCAACACGCACGTGTGGAACACGGTGGCGAGTATGGTGGGCGGGCTGATCTCCACAGACGAGCTTCTGCAGTACCAGGCGATGCACCCCAGTGCGGTAACGGGCGCGGCGGCCTGCACCCGCTATACCAACTTCACGCTGATGGGTCCGGCAGAGGGTACGGCGCATCTGACGGAGTTCGAGCTGCAGAAGACGCTGTTCGGCACGGGGATTATGAAGGTCGGATGGCGGCGCGACCCGCCGCGGAAGTTCCGTGAGCAGAAGCCGACCGAGTTCGCGAAGCTGACGCAGGGGCTACTTCGGTCGTGGGCCGAGGAGTCTGGGACTCCGCTAACGGAATCGAAGACGTTCAAGGCGAGCCCGTACGACAACTTCGAGATCAAGCCGTGCAAGCTGACGGATACGTATTTCGAGCCGGGCGCGGCGCGTGTGAGCGACTGCGCGTACGTGATCGAGACGGGTACGGAGAGCGTGGACCGCATTCTGAAGCGGGCGAAAGCCTCCGAGAAGAAGATCACCTGGAAGAACCTCGACAAGCTGAACAACATGGTGGGGCTTGGCAGCGAGGCCGTGAACGACGGTATGGAGGCGAACCCGGACAACGCGCCCGAAGCCGAGCGGGATGCGGCCACCACGAACAAGTATCGGAAGGTGCGGACGTACCGCATGTGGCTGGCCGAGGAGGGCCGGGTGGTCTTCGGCGTCGGGTCCGGTGACAACACGGACCACACGCCCGAGCACATCCTGTTCGACACCGAGAACCCCTACGACCACGGGATGCTCCCGTTCTGCGTATCGCAGTACATCCCACTGCCGCGGTACATCTACGGGATGGGCCTGGACTGGGTTGCCAGGGACTTGCAGGAGATCGTGAACACGACGACTCGGCAGCGGATCGACGCGTTCACGAAGTCGTTGTTCCCGCCGCTGCTGGTGAGTCCGCAGGACTACACGAACTGGTCGGCGTATTGGCAGTATCGACCGGGTGCGGTATGGCCGACGGTTGCTGGGGTGAAGCCGTTGGAATCGAATCGGATCCCGGCGGAGGCGACGCTTGAGGACGACCGTGCCGAGCGGCGTGCGGAGAGCGCGACGGGGGTAACGGCCACGGAATTGGGTCAGGGGAGTTCCTCACTGAGCGCGACGGGCGCGACGGGGGTGCAGCTCACGAAGCAGGGATCGAGTAAGCGGTTCGCCCTGCACATTGAACTGGACAACGCCAATCTCATCCGGCCGATGGGCTTCCTCATTCTGGGGCTGTTCCACCAGTTCGTCGACGCCGATCGGTGGGTGCCGTCGGGCGACGACCCGAACTCGTTCATTCGGTTCGGCCCCGCTGAACTGGTGTCGTTGCAGCATGTGAACGTCATGCCGATGGGCTCGCCGGACCAGACCTCGAAGGAAGTGCTGATGGGTCGGCTGATGCAGGTGATCCAGACGGCGACGGTCATTCCGGGCGCGGCCCAGGCGATCCTGTGGCCGGAAGTGGTGAAGAAGATGTTCGACTACGCGGGGCTCAGGAACAATTCGCGGCTGCTGATTCCGACTGACGAATGGCTGGCTCTTCAGGAGCCGGACGTGCCGGAAGAGATCACGATGGAGCAGGTCGCGGCGGAGATCGAGCTGATCTACGCCGGCGGTATACCGCAGGT
>CAYOCZ010000279.1:0-4803 GCA_964402475.1 uncultured bacterium
CGGACCTTGCCGGACCACGCCGATCCGCACCGTACCCAGCCTCACCTGGACCGCCATGCCTCGCCTTGCCGTTCCAGACCTCACGCCACCGTACCTCGCCTCACCGTGACCGCCTCACCGAGCCAGGCCCTACCTTGCCTCGCCCTGCCGAACCGCGCACACGTCTTGACCGCCGCGCCCGGACACGCCTCACCTTGCCACGACATACCCAGCCCTGACCGCCTCACCGAGCCAGGCCGTACCTCGCCGCGCCAAGCCTCGCCACACCTCGCACACGTCTTGACCGCCCAGCCACGCCATGCCAGACCGCACCACGCCGCACCGCACCTGGCCCGACCGCACCAAGCCTTGCACACATCACTTATCCTGGCACAAGCTCGCGTCGGCTCATTTCCGATTTGCCGCGAACCTTCAGTTCTTCCTCGAACCACTCGAAGAGTTCCTGACTTTCGTTGTCGTAGAAGGCCGGGTACTTCAGGGCCTCGTCCTGGGCTTTTCGCCCGCCGGTCTTGAAGTGTTGTTTCAGATCCTTCTCTTCGCAGATGGAGAACTGGCCGAACGAGCCCTTGCCCTTCTCCTGGCGATAGTCGCCGACGCCGATCACGACGCCCGCAGCCGCAAGAAGATGTGCGACCGTCGTTTCGTTGATCGAGGGCTTCGTGAAGCTCACGTCAACGCACGTCGCCCACTCCGGCAGTATCGCCCGCGTCCGCATGTCCGGTGTGCGGTCCATGCCGGCCGAACGCACGACCGATATGAGCAGTTGTGGCACGCCCCAGATCGGCACGTTGTAGCCGTTGACCCAGACCAGCCGGCCGATCTGCGTCTTCTTTGCGCCGGGGATTTCAAGGGCCGCATTCATCATCGTGGCCTTGAAGCCCGTCGCCGGAAAGACCAGCCGCGTCGGCACGTCATCGCCGGGCTGTCGGTAGACGCTCTGGCGGTACTCGACCAGCGGGTCATGCTTGAGGCGGGATTCCTTGTCCTTCTTGCTCGGCGGCCCGTTTGGGAAGAGGAGTTCGTGCCGCGCCTTGCTCGACATGCAGTTGAAAATGAGAGGGCTGTCGCCCTTGATCCAGACCGTCACCCGCCCGGTTACAAGCGGCGGAATCTCAATCGTCTGGCCCTTCGTGTCCGTTGTCTTTGCCTTTGCCATTGCTCTAGTCCTTTCAGTGTGATGGTTTACGGGGGTGCTACTCCCCCGCTTCTTCGCCGTCGTCGGCCGTGTCCGCCTCGTTCCATTTCTCCCAGAACGCCTCAAGGGCGTCCTCGATCTTCTTGCGTCCCGCGTCGCCGAGTCCGTCGATGTCCTTGGCCCAGAAGTCGCCCTTGGAGGCCTGCCAGTCCGTCAGTTCGCCCAGAGTGTTCAGGGCCGGCTCGTTCTCGGCCAGGGCCAGCACGACCGCCTCAGGCAAGCCCAGGGACGTCACCAGCGAGTCACGCCAATCATCGGGCATCACGGGGTCGCCCGTGTCGGCGGGCTTCTCGCCGTCGAACAGCGGCATGGTCGGGGGCTGGAGGATCGCGGCCACGATGGCGTTCAGGTGGGCCTGCGTCTCATCCATCGTCTTCTTCTTGGCCGTGTGGTCCAGCTTCGCAGACTGGCACTCCTGAGCCGCCTCGGCGAAGTCGGCGTTTGCGTCGCGGAGTGTGACGGACTGCTCGGGGGTGAGTTGCAGGCCGTGGGGGATGACTGCGGCGCCCGCAGCGGCTGGTTCCGGGTCGTAGTGGCTGGTGGCCACATCGCCGTACTCGCTGTTCCACAGCGCCGGCGTCATCTTGCCCTTGCCGTCGTCCCACGGCTCGCCGTCGGTCGTCTCGATGATGAGGTACGACGCGTCAAAGAGGCAGCTACCCGCCTCAAGGAGGGGGGGTTCTTCGGTGCCGACGTACACCAGTTCGGACGGCATACCCGGGACACCGGCGAAGTCGAAGACCCGGCCTTTCGGCGTGTCCTCTTCGATCATCCCTTGGAATAGCGAGTCTTCGAGTTCGTCAATCTGTGGCCGTGCTGCGGCCGTCTGCTGTTTCGTCATGGTGCGAATCCTTTCAAGCTACGTTCCGTTATGGCGCGGAACTGATCTGGTAAACAAAACCCCGCCGGGAGTCGCATCGGGGGCATGGACCCCCGGACGGGGCAGAAGGCGATCCAGGGCTACGAGTCCTGGAGGACAAAGGACTACTTACGCTGCGTCGGTGTCGGTCACGTCGCCGTCGTCGGTGGCGGCCTCTTCGGCTTCGGCGGCTTCTTCGCGGAGGTTTGCGGCCTGGTCGGGCTGCTCGGCCTTGAATCCGAACGCCTTCTTCTCGCCATCGGTGGGTTCAATCGCCTCGGCGTCGATGTAGGGCGGGATGTCGCCGGCGTCGCCGTCGGGCGTGGACAGGGAATTGCCGACGACGCGATCCCACACAGCTTTCAGGAGCTTGCGGGTCGCCTTGCCGAGCACAGCGTCGTCACCCATGCCTTTGTTGACGCGGATGGGGATCTCCCGGTTGAGTTCCTGCTCTTCGCCATGGAGCGTCCACTTCGCCCCGCACGAGACGATAGCCCGGTCCCCCGAGAACGCGGGCGGCTTGAAGCCGAGCTTCAGGTCGTGCAGACCCGGAAGCTGGTAGACGGCCCGCTCGAAAAACTCCTTCGTCAAGTAGGGGTTGCCGGCGATGATGTTGATCTCGTTGCCGATGAATCTCGCGCCACGGAGCGTTGCTTCGATGAAGCAATCACGCACGACGTCAACGCCGTAGCCCCCGGAAGAGTCCTTGTCGGTCTTGAAGCCGAGCCGGGAGCCCTGAAGGGGCATGAGGAAGGCCGTGACGAAGGCCGGGCTAATCAGGTTGCGAAGCTGTCGAAGCCCTTCCGTCAGAACGATTGTCCGCTCAAACTCGCCGTACTCGCCAAGGGCGGCTAGCCCGTGGGCTCGAACAACGGTGTCGATGCTCTTGCACACGTCCGCCCCTCTGGCCAGGGCTGTGCCCGGGTTTTGCTCTGTCGTCGGTTTTGCTGTCGCTGTCGCCATGCTCATTCTCCTTCAGTTGTCGCTGTCTGGTCCCCGCGCACAACGCGGAGAGATTGGGTTGTCTTGGTTGCCACAGCCCCGGCGGCTTCCAGTTCCGCCATGAGGGCCTTCTTGCTCTCGCCCTTCTGTCCGCGAGGGGCCTTTTCCGCGACCATGCGAAGCATCTCCGTGATGCCCACCGTCAGGAACGAGGCCATGTCTTCGGTAGTCTCGAACCGTGAAGCCATGATCGCCCACCCCTTGAGCGGGTCGATCTCTCGCCTGTTCGTGTCCGCCAGTTGCAACTTGCGCCCGCCCGCCAGTTCCAGAGGACCGCCGGTCTGAATCATCGTTCGCATCAGCGAGCGGTACGTTTCACAGAGGCGTTCGACGTGCTGCACCGCCGGGTACAGATCACCCATGCGGCGAAGTTCGATCTCATTGCCGGGGTCAATGGCCTGGAGGGACGCGATCGTATTGGCGGCGATCTCGCGTTGTGCGGGACACGAGAAGCAGGACGGGCAGTACCGGCAGTGATCCCCGGCCACATATCGGCCCGGCCCGCCATTGACGTGCTCGACGAAGGCGAACGCCCACTCGACAAGCTCGTCGCTGGTCCACTCCCACGACTGGTAGGTCTGATCCCGCAACCACACCACGGTCGCTTGAACCCGGTCGAGATTGTAGGTTCGCCCCACCAAGTAGGCGTAGGCCCGCATCTGCTCTTTGGCGTCGGCGTCAGTACGGAAGCCCGACTTCCAATCCAGCACCCGCCCCAGGACGGCTGAGGGCACGCTGTATACGTCCATGTGTCCGGTAATACAGAACTCGCCGCCTGGGAGGTCGGCGTGCATCTCTTCTTCGGTGTGAGGCCGCTCGAAGTTACCGCCGTGCTGCTGCCAGAACTGTTCGGCGTACCACGTCCCCCGACCCAGGTAGTCGGGGTCGCAGTGGTATTGCGCCGCGAGGGGAGCCAAGTCGGCGGGGCGGCGCCCGTGCTTGACGAGGTACTCGCAAGCCTTGTGAACGGCCGACCCGCCCTGTGCGGTCCCATCCTCGTAGGCCCGGATCGACAGGCCGAACCCGCCTTGGGCCGCAGCCGGGCACTTCGCCGCAATCGGCATGAACGAGGCCCGGAAGGCTCGTTTGCGTGTCTGAATTGTCGTGGCTGTGATCGCCATGTTCTCTCTCCCGTTCTGTGGCTGCTGCGCTACGCCAGCACCACAATGGCTCCGTCGTCGCCCGTGACCGCCGTGTGCCCACGAAACACGCGGGCAATCTTCGCCGCAGCCCGTATGACGTCGTGCCTCCTCGCGTACCCCTCGCCACTGTCGGCGATGATCCGCCCGTTGCCGGCGACAAGACGCCATCGCCAGAGTCCCGCCTTGTCCTGGTAAAACTGGAATCGTTCGCGTTTGGTCATGTTCGTATCCTTTCCGGTTCGAGTATTGCCCCGCCAGGGCTGTCGTCCCGGCGGGAACTGTGTGCCTACTTCTGCGCAGCCTTGGCCACCATCGCGGCGTTCTTCTTGGTCAGCATGGCAGCCATCTCGCCCTGCTCGGCCAGCACGTCAGAGAACGCCATCTTGCGCTCGATGATCCGGGCCTCGAACTCCGGGAGGCCACCTTCCTCGGTGAAGGACTTGTGCTCCGTGATCGTCACGTGTCTCTGTTCAGCCATTGCACTATCTCCATCTTTGCGGACCACATATCGCCGCTTCCCTGCGGCTAGGTTTGCCCTTGTGGGCTTATCGTCTCGCGTCTGAGGGGGCGCACCCGCAACCATCCGGGTCATCTTCCACTTCGCA
>CAYOCZ010000280.1:0-1679 GCA_964402475.1 uncultured bacterium
GCGGCCAGGCCAAGCCCGAACACGATACCGAAAGACAGCAGGGGCAGGCGCAGGATCCAGGAGTAGCGGGAGAAGAAATAGAGATCCTGGTTGTCCGGGACTTCGAAGTTGTTGAAGTAGAGAACGGTCTTGCGCCAAAGGAGCTTCGCGAAGTCGCGGCCATGGCTCGTTGCCCAGCTCAGCGCGGCACGCGTGTAGAAACGGGAGACGCCGGAATGCGAGAGCGTCTTGCCGGCGGTCTTGTTGGCATACTCGGCGAAGTCGGGTTGCTCGTGGTCGGGGTTGGGCCTGACCCACGGCGGCGCCTGGTACTGGCCGGTGGTATTGTAGGGGCTGTTGCCGATGTAGAGATTCTGGCCTGCCTGGGCGGTCGTGAGCGTGAATTCGCGGGCGAGAACCGAGTTGCGAATCGAGACCGGCGCGATGACGAGCAGTACACCGAGGAGACTGACGGCTGCGGCCCCGATTCTGAGCTTGCGGCTTGCGACTTGCGGCCTAAGCGCGAGCGCCAACGGCAGTAGCGGTGCGAACAGGAGCGTGTTGGCGCGGGTGAGGGCGGCGAGTCCCAGGGCGGCGCCGGTTGCCAGGGGCAACAGGACAGGGACGAGGGGTGAGGGGCGAGGAGCCGGGGGATGTTTACGCGGAGCCATGGAGCGGACGAACAGCCAGAGGAAGAGGGCGGTGAGGAAGACGGCGAGCGCGGTCTTCTCAATCTGGCTCTCGTAGAAGATGAAGGGCTTGTACAACGCGGCCATGGCGGCGGCCGCAATCCCGGCGCGCCGGTCGAACAGGCGTCGGGTCGTGTCGTACACCAGCAGCAGGAAAGCCATTGCCAGCGCCAGTTGGACGACATACACCGCCCAGTAGCTGTGGCCGAAGACCGAGTAGATAAGGGCCAGGAAGTAGGGGTAGAGCGGGTCCTGGTAGAACGGCTGGGCGGAGACTGTGCCCACATGGGGACTGTCTCCAGAGCCTTCGACGATGGCCATGGCCCACGTGTCATAAGCCTGGCCGTCAATCACGGGCCGGTTGAAGAACGGCGAGTTCGAAATGTCGATGAGGTTGGCGATCCGCAGGCCGAAGCCGAGTGCAAGGACCGTGAGTAGAAGCCAGACTCGTGTCGAAGTCCTTTTGCCGGGTCGCGGTCGCGGTTTCACAGGCAGGAGTCTATGGCCACGCGGCCGGTCTGTAAAGTCGGGCAGGATTGGATCCGCAGTGTTGCCGCAACTTACGAGTCTAACAGATGTTGGGTTGACTATGGGCCCATGTGCCGTACAATTAACTGTGGCCGTGGGTACAACAGCGCCACACAACACGCCAAGCGCGTTTTGTGGCCGGACAGGTCGTCAGTTCCGGCTCCATCCGATACCGTCACCCAAGCCCGGGTACGCGGGTCACCACCCTGGGCTTTGGACTACTCGATTGTTTGCTTGCATACCCGTGTCAGGAGGTCTGTTTTGAAGTCACGAAGAAAGTCAGCGAGAAGTATCGCCATCTTTGGTTTGATGCTTGCTGCCGGCTTGGCGCTCGGTCAAACCGAGGTTTGGGTCCACCATTACAGTGGAATCGGCGGTCAGAACAGAGCGGCGGCAATCGCCATGTCGCCGGACACGACCGTGGTCACGACCGGCTTCAGCGTTGGTTCCGACTTCAGCCGCGATATCTATACCATTAAGACC
>CAYOCZ010000280.1:1779-4801 GCA_964402475.1 uncultured bacterium
GACCGGCTTCAGCGTTGGTTCCGACTTCAGCCGCGATATCTATACCATTAAGACCCGGCGGAGCGACGGCGCAGAAGTCTGGGCGAGCCGCTGGTCCGGTGTCGGTGCGGCAGCTTCGCGCGACGAGGCATACGCCATCGCGGTCGACGGCTCCGGCAACGTATTCGTTACCGGCAGGACATACACAACCGGGACCGATACCGACTTCGTCGTCATCAAGTACAATGGCAGTGACGGCGCCGAGCTCTGGGCGAAGACCTATGACAACGCGGGAGTGGACGTAGCGCGGGTGGTCGTAGCCGACCAGAACGGCGGGTGCTTCGTGACCGGCTACAGCAACGCGGGGCCGGGGAACACCAACCTGGACTACCTGACGATCCACTACGACGCAGACGGCAACCAGCGCTGGGTTTCGCGTCTGAACGGATCCGGCGATTGGAATGACTGCCCGACGGCAATGATACTCGGCGGTTCGGGCTACCTGTACCTGACCGGGTACTCCTGGGGCGGCTCGACCCCGCAGTATGACTATCTGACGGTCGGGCTTGACACTCTGGATGGCGGCACCGTGTGGGCCCGGCGCTACGACGGTTCCGCGGTCGCGCCCAAGGCCGACTACGCGTACGCCATCACTCAGGACGATTCGCAGTATGTCTACGTGACCGGCCGGGCCGGCGAGCAGGGGACGTGGTACGACGCGACGACCATCAAGTACACTCCGGCCGGTACTGCGATCTGGGTCAACCGGTTCGACGCCGGCTGGCTGGGCACCGATGGCGGAGGGCAAGTGGCGGTGGACAAAAACTTCAACGTCTACGTGGGGGGCATCGTGCTCGACGCGATCGACGACATGTATGACTTCCTTACCTTCCGCATCAACCAGGACAACACCAATCCCTGGTATCAGACGTACGACGCCGGTATCGAGGACGACGACAGCCTGACCGCCATGGTAGTTGATGGCGGGGGTAACGTCTGCGTCACAGGCTGGATCTATGTCTACCAGGGCGACGTTGACTGGATGACCATCAAGTACAGTCCTGACGGCGCGAAGATCTGGAGCGCGAGCCATCAGACGTACGGCGAGGACGACGAGCCGCACGGGATAGTGACGGACGAACTCGGGGAATACTACATCACCGGTTTCGACTGGGCCGGGCCGGATGAGAACTTCTGTACCGTCAAGTACACCGAAGACGACGTCGGTGCGTTCCGGATCGAGCTGCCGGAGGACAGTTTCCGTTTCGGCGCCACGGTCGTTCCGCGGGCCTGGATCCGCAACTACAGCGCGAATACGTCGAGGTCGTTCGCCGCGCGCTGCGAGATCGGCGGGTTCTACTTCGACGCCGTGTCGGTGGACCCGATACCGGCGTATGATTCGGCCGGAGTCTCGTTTTCGCCCTGGCTGGTGGAACAAGCCGCGTCCGGCACGCACCAGATCCAGTGCTACACCATGCTCGATGTGGACAAAGAACTCACCAATGACACGGTCTATTCCCTGGTCGCGGGTGTAGCGGCCTGGGAGCGGCTCGCGGACGTGCCGGAGGGGCCCAGACGCAGGCCCGTGTACTACGGCGGTGCGCTCGCGTTCGTGCCGGACTCGCTGGTTTTCGCTCTCAAAGGCAACAACAGGGACGAATTCTACGTGTACAACACCAACCAGGATTCCTGGTCCCAGCGTGCGCCAATCCCGACGTATGGAGCCGGAAGCAGGAAAAGGGTGAAGCACGGGGCCCAGCTGGAAAGCGATACGTCGGGTAACCTCTACGCGTTCAAGGGCAACAACTGCCTTGAGTTCTGGCGGTACTCGATGGACTACTGGAACTGGACCCCAATGCGGACCTACCCGCGCGGGGGCGGCAGGAAGCTGAAGGCCGGGTCGAACCTTGTCTACGTGCCACAGATGAACGCACTCTACGGTTCCAAGGGCAAAACCTACGAGTTCAACTGCTACGACATCGCGACCGACTCCTGGCTGCCGAAGAGCCCGGTCCCGGCCGGGCCATCCGGGCGCAGGAAGCCCAAGGACGGTACCGTCATGGCCTACGACGGAGTCGGCACGATCTACATGCTCAAGGGCGGGACCTACGAGTTCTACGGCTACTCGATCGCTAATGACTCCTGGTACGAGAAGAAGTCCATTCGCAACTCCGGGTACGCGTACAGGCGGCGGAAGATGAAGAAGGGCGCGGCCGCGGCGTTCGATACGCAGTTCAATCTCCTTTACGTGCTGAAGGGCTACAAGTCGGGCGAATTCTGGTTCTACGACCCGGCGCGCGATACGTGGGCCGAACCGATCGTGGACAGTTTCCCGACCCCGCCTCGTGGGCGGCCGCCCTATGCCGGCGCCGAACTCTGCTACGGTGCGGGCAAGCTCTGGGCGCTGCGCGGGAACAAGACCAGAGACTTCTATCGCTACAACGCCGATTTCCCGCTCAACTACGGCACGTCCAGGTCAGGGCCGCAGGCAGGCACGACGTCGTTGCCGAGACTCAAGCTCGCGGCGGCGCCGAACCCGTTCGTGGGCCGGTCCCAGCTTCGGTACTCCTTGCCGGCGGCCGGACTCGTGCGGCTCGAGCTGTACGATGCGACCGGCAGGCTGGCCCGGGTCGTGCAGGACGGCCGGCAGGACATGGGCGAGCACGTGGCCGTGCTTGATGCCGACGGCCTTGCCGCCGGCGTCTACCTGCTCCGGCTTGCTACCGGTACCGGCGCAGAAACGAGGACCGTCAAGCTCGTTGTGAGATAGCGACCGCGAGCGGGCTCTGTCGCCCGTTCCTCCTGAGAAAGCAGGGGCACACATCGGTGTGCCCCTGCATCTTACTTGAAGCGCGGCTGGCGGCTTGCGGCCTACGGCTCGCGGTTCATGGGGCTCTGCCGCAGGCAGGTGCCATCCGATGGCTCAACCGCGTGACATGGGCGGCACGTTGGCTGTCTGGAATCAGGAGTCCGCTACCGCGAACCGGGAACCAGGAACTGACAACTCGCGCCGCTAGGCGCGACGGCAGGGGAGACGTCCTCG
>CAYOCZ010000281.1:0-4789 GCA_964402475.1 uncultured bacterium
CCTCTGGCAGGTCTTCGATGTCTTGGTCGAACACGTCGGACGCGCCAGTCGTCACGAGCGTTGCTGCCACGAGTCCGCGCTTGTGGGCCATCTTCAGGATGGTGTTGGCCACGTCGGCGGGGCACGTCCGTACCTGCTTCTGCTTGTAGGTGTCCCTGCCTGCCTTCTTCCACTTCTCGCGCTTACGGTCGTCGGGAGTCTCGTCGAACTCCTCGTCGCAGACGGGCTTGCGCCACTTGTACTTCTCTTCCTCGGATGAGCATTCCCCGATGCCTGAGCCCACGAGCACGTTGCCGCGTGTCGTCACGGGGACCACTACTCGGTAGCGGATCTCGTCTGGCATGGAGAGGTCGGTCACGATGGGGTCAGCCGCTACGAGCTGGAATGTCATCAACACCTTCTCGGCCCCGGCCTTGAACAGGGTCGGTTTCGGAGTGCCAGGTATCGTCCCATAGTGGATGCCGTTCTTCATCACTGAGGCCATGACCTCCTGGATGAGGTTCACCTGAGCCCGCACGTCAGTTGCCGTGAGGGTCCGTTCCTGCGTCATTGTCGTCAGCGCGTTCTCGCTCATGTCGCTGTTCTCCTGTGTGTTGTTTGCGTTGGGTTAATAGATGCCATGCAACGGCGATTCAGTCCACGGGTATACCCCGTCGGCGGATGTATTCTCTGTGCGGTGCCGTTCCATTGCGTCGGGAGCAAGCGTTGCCGGTTCAATGCGCGTGACGATCTGCCGCCGCTTGTTGTCAATCGCCGCAAGCGTCACGTCACGGTCTGGCGCTGGTGAGTCGGCAATATGTTCCTCCATGAGATTGAGCCTGCATAGGTCTAAGATGTCCTTTACGTCGCCCATGTCGTCACCTCACCCTCTGCTCGAACACCACGCCGGGGATCTCCATGAGAGCGTTCGCCGCCTTCGCCCGTTCCATCTGCGTCTTGGTCTTGTCGATGCTCACGAAGCCCCGCAGGTCCTTCCGCTGCGCCAGTGCCGCGAAGAAGGCGTCCTCGTCCATGCTGGCGATCTTCCACACGCGGGCCACACCCCGCAGCCCGCTCTTGGGGGCCTCGACCGTCACCGTGGGGGCCACAACGGTCTGAGCCTGCTCGACGTACCGTTCCTTGGTCGTGTCCCGCTTTGCTGCCTCGGCCTTCTTGAGAAGCGCGGCCTGTTCCTTCCGCGCCCGCTCGTCGGCCTCTGCCTGAAGGCGGCGCTGTTCGGCCTCTGCCTTCTTGCGCTCGTCCTCCTGCCAGTCGATGACGCGCTGGCGCACGATGTGGCGCGAGTCGGAAATGGCCAGGAGTTTCTTCTCGAATCCGCACCACGCTGACGCCACGCTGTTAGCGCTCTCTCTAATGGACCTGAGAAGCGGGAACGCCTTGACGGCCTTCATGTCCTCGGCCATGGCATTGCAGCGTTCCACGGCGAAGTCTGCTTCGGACTGGTTACGCACCATGACCGTTTCGGCATCGCGCTGGTAGACTGGGATACGGTCTGCAATCGGTTTGAGCACGGCCACAAGTGCCGCCTTCGTTTCGTCTTGTACCGTGAGGGCATTGGTTCCCGCAACGATGCAGTCAATCTCTGTCGCCTCTACTGTCTCTCGCTCGCTCATTGGTCTCCTTGTTTTGTGTGATTCCGCTGATATGCCTCAGTTTTGAGGCATATGCCCCTGTTGGGTTTACTTATGATTCTCCGAGCACTCATCGCAAAGATACGTCTGCACCCATCCCTCTGCACGCGGATGACTCTCGCGGTCGAGAAACACCACGCACACCTTCGTCGCAAAGCGGCGGCATCTGTTCCGGTAGGCGTCCAACGCATCACACCTTCGCCGCGCCAAGCCTGTATATGTCTCTTGTAGCTGATCCATGTTTGCCTTTCCGGCCCTGCTGGAAACCCAACCAGACAAATCGAGCCTACTCCGCTTCGCTGCGAGGCTCATTTGCAGCGTTGGCAAAGAAGATTGCGAGTCTCATGCGAGTATCCAGCCGCGACATGAATTCCCATACCGTCGTTCTTCCGACTCCACGGTACTTCAGAAGTTCCATCTCGCCGGAGCATCCTGTCCTCATTGCCGCGTTTACCACGTCTCCAACGGTATTCCATCCGGCGCGCTTGAGTCGTCGCACCGTTCCGATGCTTAGTCCAAAATCTTCCAGTTTCATGACACCTCCTTGCCAACATCCGGTCGCACGGTACGCGCAGGAGCACGCCCATGAACCGGGACGTTCACTCCGTTACTCCCACTTCTCGCCTGATGTTGAACGCCCGCAGTAGCACAAGGAAGTCGGCCCTGCGCCTGAGTAGGTCGTAAACCTCGCTCGTCTTGTACGTGCCGTCGCCTCTAAGTTCCACCCCTATTCCGTAGCGCACGTTCTCGCCTTGCTCTAGGAGAAGTTGCGAATAGCCGCCCAACTGGTAGGGTATGGCCTTGGTGAGTGTGCCCTTGTAGTCAACGAGATACGGTTTCTCGCCAAGGCCGGGGGACATCACAAGGTCGCACGTCCCTGCGGACTGGTTGCGTACACTCCACATATGCTTCTCGATGTGGAGAAGTCCCCCCGTGCATGTGTCCAGGAACTTCCTGCCGGCCACGATCTTGCCTTCGATCATCGTCTTGTCCTCTGGCTCCTGATTGCTCAGGTCCAGGTCGAACGGCTGTCCAAGCGCAACCTTTGCCAGACACGCATGGACCGTGCTGCCGACCTGTAAGTACCAGTTGTCGGCCTTGTAGCCGGGGAGGATGTCGCCTACAACCTCGGTCACGCTCGGGACCTTCCTGCCGTCGATGCGGTACTCGTGCGGGTCGTCGGTGTAGGTGAACGTGTGCTTGGGGGCGGTCATAGCCTCTGCCTCCGCTCGTAGTCCTCGGCGTGTCGGTCCTGAGTGCGTTCTCTGTTCGACCGCCACGCGCCTTCACGTTCGTCCATCGCCTCGGCGTCAAGGTGGGGAAGAGGAGAGGGACGAGCGATAGGGCCGGTCGCGGTAGGTCCCCCGGCCGCCGTAGCGCTACCTCGTGTCGGCACTTTTACAAGTGACCCATTCATCGCTCGCCCCTCAGTGTTCTACTCGGTCACGTTCGTATTAGGTGGACGCAATCTGTCTATCACGCTGTTCGGTGTGAACTGAGCACACCGTCCCTTTGGTTTCTCGCGGAACATGTAACAGTGTCCGCCCTGCTTCGGTTCAGCGTATTCACACACCGAACAAGTGCGTGGAGCGCGACAAGGAAAGGCCGCGTTTTGCCTCTTCAAACGGTCTTCGTTGAGCTGTGCCACTCTGCGCCAGAAGAACGGGTTCATGTGTCCTGCCTTTCCTTGCGGCTCACGCTGGCGTTCGCATCGCATAACGCTCCGTCTGCGTTAAGGTGTTCTGCCACATCTCGCGCCACGCGCAGTACCCGATAATAGACGCACGGCCAAAGGACCGCACCGCACCCCGTGTCGAAAATCATGATCTTGTTTCGTCGGTCAGGCCATCCATACGACCTTATGCCGTGCTGGTTATCCGACCGCACAACAGCAATCTCGCAGTCCTTCTCACCGGGAGAGCCTTTCACGTTGACAATCCATTTGCGAACAACGGCTCCGACCGTATCCGAGACAGCCGCGCAATCGTGGTTACTCATGTCAACCCTTTTCGGTGTCGGGTTTCGCGTGAACTTGCGCGGACAGGACAGAGCGCGCTCGGCGTCAGTGCAGTGCCGATGGCGATCATTCCAGTCGCATCCGGTAGCGAGGCAATAGAGTCCAACCATTTGCTCCGTCGTGTCACTGTCCATGGGGCCTCGCCTGTTTACCTGTGTCCGTGCCTGTTCTCGACGATGTTGTTGAGCGCGTCTTCCTGCGCCTCGGTGATGAAGCCGTGCTCTTCGTACCACTCGCCCACCGACTCCACGAAGTCGCTGTCCGGGAAGGCGTCGGACGCCTCGGCCAGCAGCGATATGATCTCGTCGTCGCTCAGTTCGGTCTTCATTCAGTATCCCCCTCGACCAGCCGCCACCCCACCGACGCCAGCACCGCCGCGCTGTACCGCTCGCCCTTGATCCAGCCGTCGGGGTCCTCGTCGTAGCGGATCTCGTACCGTGCCGAGCCGTCCGGGCCGGTCCCTACGGATCGCCCACGGATGATCGCCCCGTCCCTATATCGCCAAGTATGGGTATAGCCCCTCATGCCGTCCGTGGCCGTGGTCTCGGCGGAAGCGGGGTCCATAGGTCTGCCCTCCTTTCGGTTCCGTTGTGGTTTCGCGTTCATAGACGGTGTTAGTTAAGCACAGAGCGGGCCACTGACGCGAAGGACGGTGAGGAATCGGAAAACATCGCTCGTTCGCTAGCGTTTCGTGATGTGCCGCAGGTCGAGCGCGCGCTTGTTGCATGCCGGAATCGTCGCAGGGTTGCGCTTCTGAGACGCAGTTTCGCAAGTCTGCAACAGCAACTTGGCCGCCGAGACGACGAAGAAGTGGCTCACACTGCGCCAACGGCCAGGGTTGGCTTGCACGGCAGCCCGGACCGCGCCGAGCACGTCCGTAGGCACGCCGCTGATTGTGATGGATCGCGTTGTCTTCATCTTGTCTTCCCTTGTCTTCAATGCACTCACCCCAACACCGTAGCCCCGTACTCGATCTTGACCCGCTTGGGCCGGGTCCGCTCCCGCAGCCCCTCGTAGTGCTGCGCCATCTGGCGCAACGCATCGACGCCGTGGCACGCATCGGTCTTGATAACGCCGGTCAAGAATGCCCCGGTCGCCTTGTCCACCCGCCGCCGGTAGTTCCGCAAGTGGTCGAGGAGCG
>CAYOCZ010000282.1:0-4775 GCA_964402475.1 uncultured bacterium
TGAAGCGACCATGAAGCCCACTCAAATCACCCACACGAAAGAGCGAAGAGCCTGTCTTTGTAAGTCACGCACTCGGCCAGCCACTGCCGGACAACCCGCAGTACCTGGGGAAACAGCCACGGCTTCAGGTTGTCTTTCTCGTCGAGGCAGTATTTCTCCAACACGAGTTTCGCGAGCGAGAACTCGACCTCCTGCCCGCGCCGCTCTTTCAGGTGGTCGAATGTGATGATCGCGTGGTCGCCGACAATCGGGTAGTTATCAGTCGTGGTCGGTGTTTCCCTTGTCGAGAGGGCGTAGTGGGAATCCTCGGTGAACCGCGCCTCAAGCCGTTCCTCGGGGAGCACGTACCGGTATCCGATGAGCCGAGGGAAGGTAATCTCGCAGGCGATGCGGCCTTCGAGCGAGCGCACATGCGTCGGGGTCCGGCCGGGCTTCGGGTCAACGGCCGAGCCGGAACAGGGGATGAAGGAGAAGGGCACGCCGAAGACCTCGGCATACTGGGGCGCGAACAGCCCGTCCGGCTCGGGCGTGTAGTCTGAGCGGCGCAACCCGCGGCCGACGACCTGTTCGCAGAGCAACTGCGTGCCGAAGGCACGGACGCCGAGAACGTGCGTAACCGTGTTGGCATCCCAGCCCTCGGTGAGCATCGAGACCGAGACGACGCAGCGGACGTGCTCGCCGAGCTTGCCCGGCTTGCCGACCGTGTTCATCACTTCGCGCAGCAGGTCCTCATCGGTGAGTTTCTCGACGTCGCGGCTCGGGAACCGATGACGGTACTCGTCCTTGAACTCCTCGATTTCCACCGCCGCCATCTTCTTGAAGTCGGCGCTCATCGCCTCGCCGGATTCAAGCTGGCTTGAGTCGATCAGAATCGTGTTCGGCTTGGACAGCCAGCGGCCGTCCTGCACGTTGCTGAACAGGGACAGCTTTCCCGGCACGAGCGCCGTCGCGTCGCCTTCCAGTTCCTTCTCCCAGCCCGCAACGTAATCGTACACCAGCTTGGACACGTTCGTGTTGTTGCAGACGACGATGAAGACGGGCGGCGTGGAGCCCTGCGTGCGGGCCTCGGTGTTGGCTTCCCACTTCGCGAAGTACTTCTCGTAGTTGCCGTACAGCGCCTGCAGGGCGCCTTCCAGCTCGACCGGCAGGTTCACGCCGGTCGCGACTGCACCGGTCTTGCGGCCTTTCTTCGGCAGCTTGTCGCGGATGCGCAACCAGATGTCACGGTAGGTCGGCTGCTCGCCGGTCATCGAATCGTCGGAGACCGGCACGCGCGGGACCTTGACGATGCCGGACTCGATCGCGTCAATCAGGGAGAAGTCGGATACGACCCACTTGAACAGCAGCCCTTCAGCGTAGCCGGAGCCGCGGAGGAAAAAGGGCGTGGCCGACAAGTCGTAGATGATCTTGATTCCGAGCTTGGCCTTGACCGCTTCGAGCCCGGAAATCCAGATGCGGGCTTCCTTCTCGCGCTGCTCGGCTTCCTTGCGCTCGTCACCTACCAGCTTCTCATTGGGGACATCCTCAACCTTGCGGCGGTAGCAGTGATGGGCTTCATCGTTGATGACGATGATGTTCTGCTTGTTGCCCAACTCGCGGCAGACACGGCGTACCATCTGGTCCGGTGTCTCGGTGAACGGGCTGGTCTCGCCCTGCTTCAGGATGGCCTTTGTGAGCTTGGCGGCTGTGGAGCGCTCGCGTAACTGGAAGCCGTGGAAGTTGGTTATCACGATGCGGGCCTTGCCGAGTTCGGACAGGTCGTCCGGCGGCGCGAGGTCGAACTTGGTATAGTAGTTGTCGGAGTCGTTCGGCAGGAGAACGCGCAGTCGGTCGCGGATGGTAATGCCCGGAGTCACTACCAGGAACGTGTCCGAGAACCGGGCGTCCTGCGGGTTGGCCAGCTTGTTCAGGACGTGCCATGCGATGAGCATGGCCATGACCACGGTCTTACCGCTGCCGGTCGCCATCTTGAAGGCCATCCGGTTCAGCTTCGGATTCGCCTCCTCGTTGGCCGTGCGCAGCTCGTTCTCAATCCACGCGTCGCCATACCGACCGGCGACCTCGGTCAGGTAGATGGCGGTCTCAAGCGCCTCGATCTGGCAGAAGAAAAGGCGGCGTTCACGGTCCTGGCGCTGCCAGTATTCAAGCAGCCGTGCGGTTGTCCTGGTGACGTCGCGATAGTTGCCCTTGCGCCAGATTCCGACTCGCTCACGTATCTGGTTGACCAACCGGTTCGGCTCGATGCGGTCCTGCGTCCACTCGGTATCGATGGCGAGTTGCTTGCTGCGCTTGCGCGGTCTGGCGATGGGTACGAAGTAGGCGCTCTCGCGCCTCAGGCCTTCTGCAATCTCGTCGGTGATACCTTCGTCGTCGAACTTGAAGTGCCGGGTCGGCTCGGCGTACGGCGAGTTGATGACCGGGTTCTCGATGACGACTTGGCTTCTCATGGACAGGCTCGAGAGTTAGCAGGAAAGGCTCGGTCAATCACGCCGGAGGTTAGCCGGAAAACGGCTCGGTGTCAAGGTGTCGGGCTGCCGTTCAGAAGTCCTACGCAGCGGCCGGAGAGGACGTTGTGGAGTTGGCACGCGGCGGGGACACAGGACCGGCCGCGTCGCTGCATGTTTGACTTGACTTTCAAGTGCAACTCTGCTACAATCCTTGTGTGGATGAATCACAAGACCTTTCGTTCGGAGACTACCTGCGAGAGTTGCGCAAGGCCAAGGGCCTCTCGCAGAAGGAGCTTGCTGATAGGGTGAAGATCGACTTCACGTACCTGAGCAAGATCGAGACCGGCAGTGCGGCCCCGCCTGCGGAGGATACCATCCGCAGTCTGGCCGACGTGCTCAGGGCCGACGCCGACAAGCTCATTTTCCTGGCTGGCAAGGTGCCGAAAGAACTGGGCGAGGTAGTAACCGGCAGCAAAGCCATACCTACTCTGCTCCGGGCAATGAAGGACAAGGAGTTCAGCGAGGAACAGTTGGAGGAGTGTTTGCGCCAGCTCAGGAAGAAAGGCCCGGACAAGAAGTGAAGTTCTGGCGCAATGCCGAGCTGGAGGTCCATACGGTCGGCCTGCTGGTCGAATACGAACGCAAGACCGGCCGCAAGGTCGAGCCGCCGATCCCGGTCGAGTCGCTGGCTGAGGTGCTGTTCGACCTGCGGCTCTCCTACGAGCCGCTGGACGTTCCACCGGGGCTGTTCGTTCCTGCCGCTCTCCGGCCGGAATCCAAGACAATCGTCGTCAACGAACGCCATCGGCCCGTCTTCACGGAGAAACCCGGACTGGAGAGGTTCTCGGTTGGACACGAGGTCGGGCATTGGGACCTGTTCGAGAAGGATAGAGACACGCGGACCGGGTCTCTGTTCAGTGGTTCTGGTACGGACGGCAGGGTCAACTACAGGACTGCGGGCGGCGTGCCGGTGAAGTACGTGAAGGGCATCTGGAGCAACGACGGCCGCTATGAAGTGCTCTCCTTTCTGCAACGGACCTGGGATGCGCCGAGCGTTGCCAGCGCGGTGGAGCGATACGCGAGCGCGCTGCTCATGCCGAGACAGTTGCTGGTATCAGCACTGAGAGGGATAGACGTGACCATGTGGCGCAATCTCTACCCGATAACCCGCCTGTTCGGCGTGACAATCTCCGCCCTGCGAGTCAGAATGCAGCGCCTGGGGTTGGTGCACGTCACCGAGGAAGGTTCCATTAGCCGCCAAACCAAGGAGGAATATGCCGGCCAACAGCGGTTTCTCTAGCCCCGTTTTTTCTTTTGCCGGGCAGTTGCAGTTGAATTTCAAGCCTAATCTAGAGGAGGCGATTCCTATGCCGAAGCCAGGAGAGTGGTGTGCCGCAACGGCGCGTTACCGGTGCCCGAAGTGCGGCAACACAATCATCGTCAACAAGGGCGAGAGAATGCCGCCATGCGGCGTCTGCAAGAATCGCGGTGTGGTGTGGCAGCGCAGGGCCAGGTTGACGTGACGCGAAGCAGGTTACTCAGTACTCCAAGCCGGCCCCGAGGAAATGGGTTTTGCCGGCTTCGGACCCGGTCAATTCAGCCAACCGGGCAGGACAAGAGGCTGCATCAAGCAGTAATGGAGGTGTCCATTGTTCAGGGCAAGTCGAGACTGTGTTTGAGAACATGGGCCGCTGGAAGTACACGCCTTCGGGCGCTTGGAATGGCGGCCGCCGGTGATGGAAGCTCACCGGTCCGTAGGGAATCGCTTCTACGAAGACCGAGGGGCGAAAAACGCACCGTCAACGTGTGCACCTCTCGGAGACCGAATCATAGTGGAGAGATGAAGCTATGAAAGACAGACAATGTCCGCGTGACGGTCCATATGGGGCCGTCAAGCACAAACCGGCCTGCGGCGGCCCGACTGCGGCCATCTGCGGGTACAAGGAGTTCGCATGGACTCGAAAGCGAAACAAGAGGTCGCGGATGCCATTCAGCGAGTGCTGAGCGGCGACGCGGATTCTTATGAGATAATACACAAACAGACCGATAGGTCGTTACGCTCGTTCATCGGTTCGCGATACGGGCGTCAAGATGAGGACTTCACCAATGAAGTCGCAACCCGCACCCACGAATACGCCCTCGAACATCTGAAGGAATACAATCCCAAGAAACGCGCGTCGTTCCAGACGTGGCTCAACTGGCATTCGCGCAATATTGCCAGGAGAGTCAGGCGTGAGCGGCGCGACCCGAATACGGTCAGCCTGAACGAGGAACTGGACGTGCAGTACGTCCTGACCCCGTCTGACCCGGCTGAGGAGCATGAACGGC
>CAYOCZ010000283.1:0-4762 GCA_964402475.1 uncultured bacterium
CGGCAACCGGCCCCTCCGTGAATGCGAGCTTGATAATTCGTCCAAGCTCCCCGATATTCGTGATGGCTGCTTTCCAGAGGGTCCCGAGCGTTACGTACCAATGGGCGATGGCGTTGACGGCCGTCGAGACGGCAAGCATGAGATATTGGAACCCCTTCAGCAAGACACCGCCGACAACTTCCCCGACGTCGGCTATCGTCATCCCTAGCTGCTTGAAACGAACCTCAGTTGTCGCCATAACCTCACCGCTGTCCTTGATCTTCTGCCCCATGAAGGCGGTCATCTCGGCCAACTTCATCGTTCTATCGCCAACCATGCCATACCGTTGCAGCAGGGTATACAATGTCCCGGTAGTTCCGCCGGCTGCTGTCGTGATAGCCTCAAGAGTCATCCTTTGCTCAGCCCCTGTCGCGAGCGTAAACTTCATCGCTAACTCGGTCAGGTACTCGGCATCAGCTAGGTCTTTGGTCGCGGTCAGTAACCGCGTGAAGGCGGGAAATACCTGGTCGTCGGCAACCAGCGCGGTTGCCTGCAGCTCGGTCCCGAAGTCGCGCAGTCGCTGAGTCGTGGTATCTGTTGCCAGCCCCATCGAGTGAATCGTCCCGGTTGCCCGGACGAAGCTCGACTCGTCAGCCATCGCGCTCTTGAGCCCGTCCGACACGAACTTCATCACAGCCATGATGCTGACGTATTGTAGAACCATCGACTGAAGCGCCTGCATTGATGCTGATGCGTTCTGTGTCGCCTGCTGCTGCGATCGGGCCGCAGTCTGCACGGCTCGGGTTGACCGTCGGTTGGCTTCCTCGGCTGCGGTGCCGACCTTGCGGACGGCCTGGGATGCGCCTTCTGCGCCCTGGGTCCCGACGTCTATTCTGACTTTGGCGTCAGCCATTCCTTATCTCTTGTGTCTCCGCCAGCAGTTCATCGCTCACCGCCGCGTCTATCATCACCAGCCGGTCGAGCAGCACAGCCGGAACCTTGTCGTAGTCCAGCTTCACGAGCCCGGAGTGTAAGAGGTTGTAGAGCCGCATCGCCCGTGCATTGGCCGGCGTCAGCTTCGGCAGGCCGGCAATCGGGCAGCGGTCGAAAGAACGGCAGTACGACTGTTCCGTGTCGGGATTCCAGCAGTAGAACGTCAGCTCGCAGCGTGTCGAAAGACAGACTTCCCGCGTCGGCGGGTTGTCCGGTTCCGTCCATTCGATGCATCCGGTATTCCCCGCCTCGTCGTAGGGCGAGCACGTCAGCTTGTGCTTCGCGCGGTCGCGCCGGTGCAGAAACGAGAGCGCAACCGCCCGCTTCAGTTTTTTGCATCGGCCTCCGACACTTCGCTCCGGTTCCCGACCATCGCCGCCAGTTCGTCCAGCACGACCGGGTTCAGCCGGCCGCGGACGGTATCGACAGCCACCGGCAGTTCCGCGCCTTCCTTTGTTAGCAGATCCCAGCCTTCAGGCCCGAGCTTCCGCAGACCGCCGAGCGCGTAGAACACCATCAGCGCGTTGAACTTTTCATAGTCCATGCTGTCTCGGATGGACTTGTTGCCGTACTTCCGGCCCGCTTCGAGCACTTCCTTGACGGTCAGCTTCTTCACGGGCTTGCCGATTTCCTCGGCGTAGCGGGTCAACGCGGAAGGCGTGGCTTCCCATGTCGTCACCGACTCGCCGGTCGACGACTCCGCCCGCGCCAGGGACCGCTCGCTGTCGGTCAGCGGCCGCAGGCGGAAGTGAACGGTTCCGCCCTTCAGCTTCACGGACAGTTCTCGGACGTCGGCGTCCTCATCCAGCAGGCAAGAATCCAGCCTGCTCAGGTCCAGCTCTTTCACAGCACCTCCTAGTTCAGACTTCTCGGTCTTACGGCGCGTCAATCGGCGTCGCTTCGTCGTCGGTCGTCACGAGCACGAACGGGCCCTTCGCTTCGGCCCCGGATGCCTTCGCAACCACCTTCCACGGAATCGTTTCGACGATGATGCCCGTCCCGCCGCGCGTCGGCGTACCGAACACGACCTCGGCGTCAATCACGGCCGTCATGTTCGACCCGGCGTTCAGCGTGATCTCGATGGCGGTCGCGGCCTGTGACCGGGCGAGCGTCAGGAACTGCGACTCAAGCGCGGTCGACGGCGTGTCATCCAGCCAGCGCCGGGTGAAGTTGCCACTAATGTCCCACTTCCCGCCGTAGGGCAGCCGGGTCGGTACGTCGTTCCCGAGCACGAAGGCGGTGTTGACGTCCGACACGAGCGACGGCTTGATGTCGATTTGGAACCCGCCGAACTCGGTTGCCACGGTCGCCACCTTCACGGTCGCGTGCGAGAACTTGAACCACGGCACCGTTGCCAGCGTAACGGCCGGCGAGCCGGCTTTCGCCAGCGGCAGGTACGTCGCGCCCATCATGTCGAACGACGCATTGATGAAGTCGTTGGCTTCACCCTTCAGCGTCAGCCCGCGGACCCGGCCGCCACTGGCGCAGACCTGGCTCGCCCCGTCGCCGAGCCATGCGGTCAGCGATACGCCGCCGACAAGCGGGTCGGCTGCCAGGACGAACTCGTGCGTGTACGGGTCGCTGCCCTCGGTATCGACGCCGCCGAACAGCCCCTTGAGCAGTTCCTTGAACGCGAGCGACTTGACCGGCATCACGCAGTCGAACTTCGTCGACCAGCTCTTTTGACCGATTGCCAGGTCGCTCTCTACCCCGTATGGCTTCTGGTTCAGACTCGCGGCGTCAAGCGTCTGCATCTCGTGGAGCATTTCGACGGGCTCTTTCACGGCCAGCCACGCGGTGGCTGCAACGTAGTCATCGAACGCGACCTCCGGCGCTACTCCGAGCGCCTTCATGAAACCCTGTGCGGCATTTGACATAGTTACCTCCTGTTAGAACATCCAGTATGCGCGGAACTCGGTGTCGTCGGTGATGGCGAGAAGGGTGATGTCCTTCCAAGGGTCAGCGCTGCCGACGTTGTCTATCATCACTTCCTTGCCGACGGTCATAACCTGGGCGTCGACAGCATCCGTGAACCCGAGCGTGAACGGAGCCGACGCCCGGATGTAGAGGAACTTCACCACGTCGTCGCCTGCTCCGACCGGCAGCAGGGCGAGCGAGCTGTCTGCGATGTCCTGGACCCGGACGACGTGGCCGGTCTTGCGCGTGGCCGGCAGCGTGTCGCTCACCGTCCTCTGCGTTGACGCGACTGCGGACATCGTACCGGTCTGTCCCAGGCTGCCGCCTGACATCGTTTCATCAATCGCCAGCGTCCTTGTCACTACGACATCTTGTGTGCTTGCCACTAGAACCTCCTCATGGTTGCTCCAACGTAAAGGTATCGACGGCGACGACTTCCATCTCGACCAGCCCGTGCGCCGCGATGTCCTGGCGTTCCAGGTACTCGTTGTCGCCGGTCACTCGGACAAAGCGCACGTCGCTCACCAGCCCATCATACGACCGGTTCAGCCTCAGGTGCTTGTAGACCGCCCAGGCTAGATCGCGGGAGTCCTTGACAAGCTGCTCCTTCATCGGGTCGTGGGTGTAGAACCGCACCTGCAAACCGAACTGCAACTGCGTTGACATGACCGGATTCGCTACCTGCTCGTCGAGCGGAGTGCAGTCGGTCCAGACAACGTAGAGCTGCGGGAACTGGCCGCGCATAGGCAGCGACGGTTGCTCGGCCCGGATATCGCCGATGTCCTCGAAGTGCATGACGAACTTGCCGGCGTCCCGGCCCGCGAGGAGCCAGTCCCGGACGGCCTGGCAAATCAGGCGCGGCAGACCTTCGTCGGCAGGTGACTCTTCTGGCAGCATCGTCTAGTTCGGCATCTTCGCCGGGACGGCCGGGCGCAGCTTCTTCGGCACCTTCTTCCCGCTGTCCAGATAGACCCAGCCCTTCTTCGGGTCCCAGGCTACCTCGCGGTCGTTGACCTGGGTCTTGACCTCGACCTTCTTCTCAGTCTTGTGCTCTTCGTCGGACTTGTGCTTCGGCGTCTTGAACGGCAGCACCTTCAAGTCGCCGGCCTTGACCATGCGCCGGTACTCTGCGAGCGCGGCCGGAATCTCCTGCGACCTGAGCCCGACGCGCATCCCCAGGTAGTGCTGCGCCCAGGCCAGGCCGTGTTCTTTCTCGGCCGCATCCTTGCCGTCCAGCAGTCGGACGGCGTACTCGAACAGATGCGACTTGCGGTGTATCCACTTGTGGAATCGGGCCATGTCGTGCGTCACACTAACCTCCTCGCGCTCTCTTGCGCTTTGCTGCGTCTATGTGCCGGACCAGCAGATGCCGAAGCGAACTTCCGCCATCGGTAACGGCCAGCCTGTCCAGCGCCATGAACTCACGGACGATCTTGCCTCGTTTCGACCTCACGCCGGACACATCGTGGACGTAGGCATAGTTGAAGTCGGCCCCGGCGTGCGTCATGTCTACGCCGAACACGAGCCGCTGCTTTGAGATGTTCACGTACTGGCCGGCAGCGCCGGACTGAGTAGCAGCCCGTCGCATCTTGCCGGTCGCTATCAGAATCTGCGGCGACAGACCCATCCGAACCTTCCGCGCCAGATACGCCGGGTCCAGAGCCCGCCAGCGACCGTCTACCGAACCCTGCCGGTTGAAGTTGCGCTCCAGCGCGCGCCGCAGCTCCGGCACGAACTTGCGCCATACCGGAGTCAGGTCACTCAGCGCCCCGGCGACGTTCTCCATCAGGAACTGAGCGTCACGGACGGACTTCTCGTTGAACCGAAGCGTGACGCCGACGACCGGAGCGGCTGTCATATCATCCTATCGGCG
>CAYOCZ010000284.1:0-4750 GCA_964402475.1 uncultured bacterium
ACACCGTCCTTGTCCGGGAGATACGGGCGGTACTTCTCCTTGGGGCCGCGGTACCAGCGTCGCGGCCAGACGTTGAGCCGGCCGGGTTCCGGTATGACGACCTTCTCGGTCATGTGGCCGACGCACTCATCCATCATGAAGAATACGGGCAGGCGGTACTTCTCGGCGAGGTTGAAGCACGTGATGGTCAGGTCAAAGCACTCTTGCGGGGACGAGGGCGAAATCGCGATTATCTCATAGTCGCCGTGCGAGCCCCAGCGCGCCTGCATCATGTCCTGCTGTCCGGTCAGGGTCGGCAGGCCGGTTGAAGGACCTCCGCGCTGGACATCAACCACGACGCACGGTGTCTCCGTCATCATTCCGAGTCCGATGTTCTCCTGCATCAGCGAGAACCCGGGACCTGAGGTTACGGTCATGGCTTTGGCACCGCCCCAGACCGCGCCCAGCACGGCCGCCATGGACGCGAGTTCATCTTCCATCTGAATGAAAGTACCGCCGATGGTCGGGAACCGCTGGGCGATGCGTTCGGCGACTTCGGTAGATGGGGTGATCGGATAGCCGGCGAAGATGCGGCAGCCGGCGGCAATCGCGCCTTCGGCGCAGGCGTAGTCGCCGTCCAAGTAGTGGGCGCCGGTCAGGACCGCCTTGCCGTTACTTCCCACTGTGTGTCAGCTCTGCCGAACTGGTTTCCTCAACCGGAGTGTTCCAGATGGCAAACTCGGGGCAGATTGCCTCGCAGAGCTTGCAGTCCACACACAGTTCCGGATGGACTTCAATCGGCGGGTGGTAGCCGCGACGGTTGAACTCGGTCGAGGCCTGGAGTACGTGGCGCGGGCAGTAGGTGATGCAGAAGCCGCAGCCCTTGCAACGTTCCAGGATGACGTGCACGCAACCGTGCGGAGCCCGCTTGCGGTCTGCGTCCAGGGGTTTGCGCCAGTACTTCATCGTTGGTGAAGGAGGGAAGTATAGGCGTTGGCTGCCGAGGGTCAAGGGATTGCTGCTCCGGCCGGCGAACTGCCGGACGTGGCATAGCCGAGTCCTGTAGGTCAGAACAACCGACTGGACAAACGGTCAGGTTCAGGTAATATTCAGCCGACAGCCGGGCTGTCCGTGAGGTATCCGCAGCCGCGGCGCCGGCTGCATATGCTAGAGACAAGCAAAGTAAGGAGGTCTGAATGCGCAAAGTACTAGCACTGGCAGTCGTGGCCGGACTGCTCATGGTCGCCGCATGTGACGTGGTCACTACGGGGCCGACGGTCAAGATCGTCTACCCGGCCGATGGCGCGACCATTGGGTTCGGTGGCACGACGATCAAGGCAACCGCAACCGACGACAATGGCGTCACCAAGGTTGCGTTCCTCGATGGCTCGACCGCGATCGGCGAGGACAGCACCGCTACCGCGGATACGTTCAGCGTTGTTTGGAGCGGGGCCGCGGGTTCGCACACGCTCAAGGCCGTTGCGACGAACCAAGACGGCGAGACCGCAGAGCACAGCATTACGGTAACGGTCAGCGCCGGCAGCGCGACCCATCACTCAGGACGGATTGACACGAACGAGGTGTGGTATCCGACCGGCAACCCGCACATATTGGACAGCGACGTCTGGACCGGTGACAACGTCACCCTTACCATCATGCCGGGCTGCTACGTTCAGTTCTCGGCCGACGTCGAGTTGTACACCGGGTACGCACACCCGGGGGCGATTGTCGCGGTGGGCAAGGCCGACTCGATGATTACCTTCACGTCACTCTCTGACACGGTGGCGGGATTCTGGGACAACATCGGGTTCCATGGCAACACGATCTCGACCGCGCGGATGAGCTACTGCGTGGTGCAGTTCGGCGGCAAGACCGCGTCGAACCACGGCGCCGTTCAGGTCTCGGGCTGCAACATCAAGTTCGACCACAACATGGTACGCAGGAGCGGCGACTACGGGGTCCGGGTCGAGTCGGACGGCTACTTCGCAGACTTCAGCAACAACACCGTCACGGGTTGCACCAAGTACCCGGTCAACATCCAAGCGGAGTATGTCCGGAGCCTCGGCGCCGGCAACACCCTGACCGGCAACACCGAGGACGGCATCAAGGTGGAAGGCGATGCGATCTCAACGACCGGCACGTGGCTGAACCACGGCGTGCCTTACATCGTCGCCGGCGATGCCTATGTTCAGGACGACGCGACCCTGACCATAAACGCCGGCACTACGATCTCGATGAACCCGAACGTTGAGTTCTACTGCGGGTATGCGTCCCCGGGATCGATAATCGCCATCGGCACGGCGACCGAGCCGATTACGTTCACATCGTTGACCGACACTGTGGCGGGCATCTGGCGCTCGCTGGGGTTCTACAGCAACGCCATATCGACCGCCCGGCTCAGCTACTGCGTGGTCGAGCGCGCCGGTAGCGGCGGCGGAAAGGGTGCAGTTACCGTCGATGATTGCCGCATCAAGATAGACAACTGCACCGTGCGTCGGAACGCGCTGTATGGCGTCTATTGCGAGGGTGGCACCGGCTACTTCGACGACTTCAGCAACAACACCATCACGACGTCGGGCGAATACTCGGTCAGGATGGAGGCCGACAAGGCTAGAACGCTCGGCGGGGGCAACGTGCTCACCGGCAACACCAAGGACGGCGTTCAAGTCGCCGGCGGTCCGGTCTCGACTACTGGCACGTGGTTGAACCACGGCGTGCCCTACGTCATCAGCAGCGATGTGAACATCGGCGACGACAACACCAGCCCGGTAATCACCATCGCGCCGGGAACGACGGTCAAGCTCCAGAGTAACACTGAGCTCTACTGCGGCTACACGGGGTCGGGCGGCCTCGTCGCGGACGGCACCTCCGGCCGCATTACCTTCACCAGCAGCGTCCCGACTCCGTCGCGCGGCGACTGGTACAGTATCGGCTTCTACGGCCGGACCATCGATGCGGTATCCAAGCTCGTCAACTGCACGGTTGAGTACGGCGGCGGCGACAGCCGCGGCAACGTCCGCATCGATGACGCCGTGCCGACGGTCAGCGGCGATTCGCTCGGCCACAGCAGCAGCTACGGTATCTACCTCGCCGGTAGCGAGTACCCTGACCCGGCAACGCTGCGGGCGAACAATACCTTCTACGACAACGCCTTGGGCGACGTCCGCGAGCCGTAAGGCCGGATAGACAGAGATACGATCGAGGGGCGACGTAAGTCGCCCCTCTCATTTTTATCGGCCGGCGGGCGTGGGTGCGCCCGGGCGCCAGGAAGGGGAGATGACGCGCGGGCTCGGGGTGCGTTCATGGAGTTTGGCCCGGGCGACTGAGAACTCGCCGTACTTGTCGTTGACCTCGTCAACGGTATCGAACAGCGAGCCGGCGCGAGAGTTCTCGAATGCCGTGGTCTGCTTCAGGTCGCGGACCAGGCCGGAGACGCTGATTCCAAGGAGCCGCACCAGTCGGGGCGGGTGGTAAAGCTCCTTGAAGAGTTTGATGCCGACCTGGTAGATGCGCAGGCCGTCATCGATGTAGTTCTTCAGGCTGTGCTGTTTAATGAAGGTCGAGAAGTCTGCGTAGCGGAGCACGAGCGAGACAGTCCGGCCGGCAAAGTTGTCCCGGCGCAGGCGTCGGCCGACCTGCTCGGAGAGTTGCAGCAGGTGACGCTGGATTTCCGCGAGGTCGCGCGTGTCCTTGTCCAGCGTAAATGAATGTCCCATCGATTTGGTTGCAGGTTCGTGGTAATAGGGGAGGACCGGGTTGTCGTCTACACCTTGGCCCATATGCTTCAGGTGTGAGCCGACGATGCCGAAGGTTCCGGTCAGTTGTTTTTCCGGATACCGGTCCAGTTCGCCGCAGGTCCTGATGCCGAGCCGGTTCAGCTTCTCCTGGGTCTTCGGTCCGATGCCGCATAGCTCCTGGACCGGAAGGTTCTCCATCAGCGCCGCGACCTCGCACTGGCGAACAATGGTCAGGCCGTCGGGTTTATGCATTTCACCGGAGAGCTTGGCGAGGAGCTTGTTGGGGGCTATGCCGACCGAGCAGGTCAGGCCGAAGTGCTCCTTGATGTAAGCCTTGATACTGCGGGCGATTTCCTCCGGGCTATGGAATAGGTGCGCGGTCTTGGTCACGTCGAGGAACGCCTCGTCAATCGAGAAGACTTCGACCAGGTCAGTGAACGTGGCATAGAAGGCCAGAATCCGGGTTGAGGTATCAACGTACTTGGCCGGGTGGCCGGAAACGAGGATGATGTCCGGGCAGAGTTTCTTCGCTTCGGGTATGGTCATCGCTGTCTTGACCCCACGGCGCTTGGCTTCGTAAGATGCGGCGGCAATGACCGTGCGGCCGTCCGGGTCCCCGCACACGCCGATGGGTTTGCCGCGCAGGAACGGGAATGTCTGCTGCTCGACCGATGCGAAGAACGCGTCCATGTCGACGTGGAGGACGATGCGTTCGGTCATGTTGTTCTTGTCATTTCGAGCGAGCGTCGCGAGTCGAGAAATCTCTCCGGCTCTTCTGAGGGACCTCTCGACTTCGTGTGGCTGCGCCACCGTCAGGACGAGCGGGGTGACAGAGGAGGGGGTCGTCACTCCGAGTACGTTCCGGTTATCGTCCAGTCCAGCGCCTTGGCGTTGTATGAGAGTTCGAACACGTTCGCGCCGTCGGAGACCGTGAAATGGTACACCTCGGCTTGCCCCTGGGTTTCGCGCCAGACATAGGTAACGTCCTGAACCCGGTACTCCCGGTTGCGCCAGATGAACATGACCGGCCGGAG
>CAYOCZ010000285.1:0-4740 GCA_964402475.1 uncultured bacterium
TCTGGTGCCCTCCAACAGTGTGGCTCGCTCGCGAATCTTGGTGCTCTCCCCGACTGTGGCTCGCTCGCGTCCGATGGTGCTCTCCGGTGCGATGGCTCACGTCTCCACCACCTCAAACCGGCTACCCTCCGCGTCCTTGGTCACCTGCACGCGCTTCGGGAACGCATCCTTGATTTCATCGCGGTGCGAGATCACCACCGTGCAGTCATAGTCCGACGCGGTCTTGGCGACGTACCGCAGGAATGCGGCCATGAGCTCCTTGTCGAGATTCTCAGTGACTTCGTCGAACACCCGGAATCTGCACGGCTGCCCAGCGCGGTTCGCTATCACCCCGCCCAAGCCCAGCCGCAGGGCCAGATCCACCGATTTCTTCTCGCCCCCGCTGCACCACTCATACGGCTGTGTGCCGCGTGGCGTGTGGACTACGATGTCAAGGGCCTCGGCGATACCTCCGGCCTTCGTGTCCCGCTGAGTCGCCAGCGCAATCGAGAGTTCACCCTCCCAGAGTATCTCCATCGCCCGGTTCGCCTCGGCCTCAAGCTCAGGCACGGCCTTCTCGACCAGCAGCGCCGGAATGCCGTCTTTGGAGCAGGCCCTCACGAGCAGCTTCTCGACGGTCAACTGGTGCCTGAGCACCTTGGCCTCGTCGGCTACGGTCTTGGCCTTCTCGCCCGCCTGTTCGGCGACGCGCAGTTGCTCTTCCTTACCGCCCCGCTGCTGACCAAGCGTCTGCACCTGCGACTGCTGGGCGCGGATTGTCCCGTCGTGGCCCGCAACCTCTGCGTCAACGCCCTGCAGCATGTGGCGGAAGTCCGGCGCCTCGCCCAGTTCCGCCTTGAGCGCGTCCCGCTTAGTGATCGCGGCCTCCAGCGCGGCCTGTGCCTTCGGCTCCTGGCCCTGGACCTCGGCGAGCTGCGTCTCGGCCTTCTCCGCGGCGCTGACCGCGTTCCGCAAGTCAGGCAATCGCTTGGCGCCCTTGCGCGCCTTCTCGTGGGCCTGCAGGTCATAGCCGAGGGCCTCACGTGGCTTTTCGAGGTGTTCGAGTGCGTCCTCGTGCTGCGCCCCGGCCTTCTGCTCCTTGAGGGTCTTGAGCGCCGTCTCGTCCTCAGCCCAGGGTGTCCCCTCACGCGCCAGGCGCAGGGTCTCTGTTGCGGTCGGGACCATAGCCTGTGCGGTACGGGCGATCTCGGCTAATGGGCAGCTATCGAATAGGTCCGGCCGTCCCTCGGCCATAGGACTTTGCGCATCATCGTGCAGGCAGGGCACATCCTTCAGGACCTCCGTCTGCGCCGTCAGCGAGGTCAGGTGCCGCTGGGCGTCGTCGATGAGCCGCGTCTGTGCCGCCCGGGCCTGCGCGATCTTCCCCTCAAACGCCTCGATCTTCTGCCCCTGCTCCCTGGCTGCTGCAGCCGCCTTCTGCTCAAGCAACTCCTGCTCGTGGAGGAGTTGCTCGTCCTGCCGGTGCAGCGTGTCCATCGCCTCAACGTGGGCCTGCGCCTTCTCCGCCTTCGCGAGCGCGTCGGTAAGATCGTCCTTACCCTGCACTGCCTGCCTGAGATTGCCGAGGCGATGCCTGACCTCCCACAGGTCCTTGCTCCTCGCCTTGGCCGTCTCATCGAGCGCGGTCAGGCCCTCCCGCTTCTGCCGGTCGGCCTCCTGCTCGCGGACGATCTTCTCGCGCTTGCCCTGCGCCTCCCTGCGCTCCCTGGTGGCCTGGTCAACGACGCCCTCGGCCGCCTTGATGTCCGCGTCGAGGGCGGTGAGTTCCGCGTTCAGCCCCTCCACCTCGTCGGCCGTGTGCTGCAGTTCCTCTCGCCGTTCCTCGAGCGTCGTGACGCGCGATCCGTGATCGGCGACGGCCTGGCGGTAGAAGTGCGCCCCGTCCTCCCAAGGGCCCAGAACCAGAATCTCGCCGAAGATGCGGCTGCGGTCCGCCCGCGTAGCCTGGCTGAAGAGCGCGGCATCGCCCTGGCCGCAGAAGACTGTCTGGGCGAATAGCTCCGGCGTCAGGTGCGTGATCTGTTCAATGCGCGCCTGCGTCTCTCGAGCGTTGGCGCCGTCGAGGGGTTTCCCGTTGCGACGGAAGCTCAGGATACTCTTCCCGTTGCCCCTCTTCGACCGCCGTCGCACGATGATGAGCTCCTGGCCGTTGAGCTCGAACCGGAACTCGACGACGCCCTCCTCCTCGCCCTGGGAGACGATGGAGTCAAGCCCCAGGCGGGTCTCCCCGAACACCGCGAACCTTATGGCGTCGTAGGCCAGCGTGCTCTTGCCCGCGCCGGTGCGTCCTGAAAACACTGCGAGGGGCATCGCGGACAGGTTGAGCTCGTGCCGGCCGCGCCAGCTACCGATGTTCTCGATTGTGAGGCTAAGTGGTCTCATGCGTCACCCCCGATTGTTCGTCCTGGTTGAACAGGTGTGGCGGTTCGTCGTCCATGAAACCGCCTTCGAGTCTGCAGCGCGCCATTTCGCAGAAGTGCTCGTCGATCTCGATGCCGGTGCAGGGGATGCCTAACTTGCTTGCCGCCACCAGCGTTGTGCCGGAGCCCATGTAGGGATCGAGGGAGGAGGAGGCACTGAAGGCACGAAGAAGGTCACTCATCACGCTCTCTGGCTTGCTCCCAGGATGATTCCACGCCCGACGGCGCGGCCAGTCTACCGTGCGAATCACGTCTGTCAATATGACCTGCTGCTTTAGGTCGTAGCGCCATAGCCAGATTGGATGCCAACGCCAACTCATGCTGCTTCCTTGAGGGGGAACGTGAGAACAGACTCGATGCCAAACAAGCTTTCGGTCAGGGCGCGGATCGAGTCCGATGAACAATGCCTCTGACCTCGGCGGCGCACCGCCAAAGAACGCGATTGTTTCAATGCTCACCCTCAGGCACTCCTGCAGAATCGTGTTGTCTGGCGGAGTATCATCGTACCCCTTGACTCCAAGGCCATAGCCAGGATCGCCAATAACGCTGCCGAACTGGTCGTCGGCGAACTCCGCCAGCACCTCCCGGCAGTCCCCGTGGTAGATCACGAGGCCACGTTCGTCGTCCCGCCAGTAGGCCTCAGGCAGTAACACGTCGCCAGACCTCCCATACAATTCGGCTGACCAGCACCGGCGCGATGAATGTCAGGAAGGCGTGGAGAGGGGTCATCGCTCACCCTCCAACGGCAGCAATCCCTGCCCGTTGACGACCGCCAGCACTTGGCCGACGAACGCACGGTTGAAGAGGCGCTGTCCGCCGGGCGACCGCGAGTGCGGGAACTTGCCCTGATTCGCCAGTCGGCGGACGACGTTTCTCGTCGTGCCCAACGTCTGCGAGCACTCGCCGATGCGCATGACATCGGCTCTGTTGAGCGTGGTCTGAATCATCTGCCTTCACGCACCATTCGTTGCGCCACCAGGGGATTGACTCGTTTCAGATAGTGTGCATTGGCAATCATCTGTCGGTTGCAGCAGAGCCAAAAGACCATGACCGCAGCAGCCGGACATGGGGCCGCCAGCATTGGCTCGCACAGCACAATGCCCAAACGCTTCCTGTCCTCGCATGGCTCTTGGCAGTCCGTGGGCTCAACGAAATCACCAGGCAGAAAACATGTTCTCTTCACGTCGGCTCCCCCACCCTCTGCGCCTCAAGCTCCTTGGCGTCGGCCCGCAGCGCTATTAGCTCGCCTACTGCCTGCAAGGCCAGGTCGCGGAGTCGGTGATACTCGTCGTAGTTCGGCAGGATGAGATTATCCTGGCGGGCAATCTCGTCTACCAGTTGGTCCTCAATCCGCGGTCTAATCGTGATGACGCCACCGGCGAAGTAGTGGCAGCGGCCGATCTCTCGTTCGCAGGCCTCGTTGAACTCCGTGCAGCGCGGGCAGCAGTCCCCGGCTGAGACGAATGGCGCGCCACAACACGGGCATTCGGCCTGGACAACTAACCGCACCAACTGCGTGTTCATACGTGATCGGCCCCCTCACTCAGCCGGGCCTCTTCAAGCGCCTTGGCCTCGGCGACGAACGTATCGACGGCCTCGATGTCATCCTGTTGGGCAGCCCAAGCCCGCAGGGACGTCTCGAAATCCATGTCCTGGCTGATCTCTACCTCCCGGCGCCGGAGCGTCTCCGCCTGCTGGTGTGTGATCTGATACTCCTGCACACCGGCCGCTTCGAGTTCCCGGCGCATCTGCGGCTCGTCGGCCTCCATGCCTGCCGGGATGCGGACCTTGACGATGGCCTCTCGCAGGTCCTCGGCGGCAGGCCAGGAGTCTGTGGCGAGGTCGATGGTCAGGTAACGGCGGTTGTAGGGGCAGTCGTGGCGGCTCGTCTCCGCGTGGCGACCGTCCTCGAACTCGTGCAGAAGGTAACCGCACGCATCGCCCTCCTCGCCGTGGTCCATCTGACAGGGGGAACCGGCGTAGAACATTGCTGACCGGCCTGCGCGGTCCTCTACCACGAGTTGACGCTTGTGGACGTGGCCGAGACAGATTAGCTCAAACCCCATCCCCGCGAGCTCATGCGCGTTGAGTGTCCACTCGGCGCCCAGGGCCACCATCATGCGGGATTCAGACCCAGCCTTGGCGAGGTCAACGCCGAAATGCCCCAACAAGATGCTCGGGATGCCCGGCTCCAGTTGGGCGGCCAGGCCCCGGATCACGTCGGTCATCCCCTCACGCATCGCGGCCTCGGTACCGAGGACAGAGAGGTCCGGGCGGAACGCGAGGAGCTGTTGCTTGTTGGGGTAAGGGGCGCAGGCGA
>CAYOCZ010000286.1:0-4679 GCA_964402475.1 uncultured bacterium
ATCATGGAGACTCCAGAGGCCGAGCGCACAAAAGGGCCGGGCTACATCTGGATATCCCCGGAAGTCAGAGATGCTATGTGGCCTACTCAGACGATGGCCGGGCGCGTGTGTGAGCTGGGCTTCATGTGCCCGATTCGCCCTGGCGGCCGGGGGAGGGGAGTCAGCGGCGCGTCGGGGATCGGCACGGTCTCTACGATGGTGCGCAGTTCCCGCCGGCATTCGTCCCAGGTCTCCTCTGTCATCCCGTCGAGCAGGGCCAGCATCTTGTCCCTGGCCGTTGCACGGTGTTCCCCGGGCGCGGGGGCGGGTACGACGGAGAGGTAGTCGGGCATGCTGGCCAGGTGCACGCGCTTGGCTTCGTCGGACGCGTGGTCCATGTACAGGGCGGTCATCTGCTTGGTGAGGTGTCCGACAATGGACTGGACGACGGGGAATGGCATCCCGTGCAGGCCCGCCAGGTAAATGAACGTGTGCCGCAGGCTGTGGACGCCCTTGACGCTCACGCGGCGGGTGCGTCCCTTCGGTTGCTTGGTAGTGCCGATGCCGGGCATGCCTTCCCTGGCCAGATCCTCGTTGAGCTCGGCGAAGAACTTGTTGACGCGGTAGGTGATCCCGCCTTCGTTCGTCTCGTAGAGCTCGGCCAGCTCGGGGAACACGTAGCGCTCGCCACGGGGTCTACCGGCCGCCAGTTGCTCGAGGTGCCGGCGCAGTCCGGCCATGAGCGGGATCCGGAGTTCCGCGTTGGTCTTGCGGCGGGCGGTGATGATCCAGCCGGGCGCGACGGTGAGGTCTACGCTCTGCCACTCCAGAGTGCAGATGTCCCCGCGGGTGAGCCCGGTGCAGATGCCACACAGGAACAGGCTGAGAAGAGGTTCTTCCGCGCGTTCGCCGATGAAGCGCAGTTCGTCTTGTGTGAATGCCTCCCGATTCTGCTGCACAACCATCTGTTTGGAAATGTGGGCAAAGGGGTTCTCCGGTAGCCCCGTGTCGTCCATTAGGTACTGGAACACCATGCGGCAGGTCTGCAGGAAATCGTTACAGGTGTTTGGGGCGATGTGGACCAGCCGGCTCTCGTAGGTGACGATCTTCTTGCGCCGCTTCCCGCGGCGGGCACTGATCGTCTTGCGCCATCGGCCTTCGGTGCGGATGTGGTGGATGTAGACCTCCCCAATCTGGCGCGTGACGTCGGCCATGCGCAGGTCCCCCAGCCGGGGCTCAAGGGCACCCTCCGAGGCCACACCGCGGGTGTCCGCCATGTACCAGAGGAAATCCGTCCACCGAGATCGCGTGGCCTTCTCCCTGTTCGCGCTCATTGCCTTGCTCCGTGGCTTGGTGAGGAACCGCGGGAATGCTTCCCACAGGAGCATCCCGGCACCGCCTGCCAACACGTCCCGGTACCGCTCCACCAACTCCTTGGCGCTTTCCTCTTCGAGGACGCGGCGGACAAAGCTGCTCTCCCATGCCTCCGCCTGATCCCGGCGCGTTTTGCCCGTGGTTCCGCTGTACTCCCGGCCATTTACCTGGACCCGGTAGCTGTAGTATTTGCTGACGCGCGTCCGGCCCAGTGCGTCCTTCCACTGTCGCCTTGAAACGCCCATTCTGACCCCCTTTGCGGAATGTGCTATGACCTGCTATCGTCTACTACGAGTTGCGCACTGGAGGCATACCCCGTCCCACAATATCGTGCAGAAATCGTACAGGTGCAAGTAAGTGAAGCTACACGGTTACCCTCACACGGTAGAGCTCTAAGGTTCAAGGCCTGCTGCGCACACCGTTTCTCTGTCATCACTTCGTCAAACTTCCGCATACTTGTAAGCACTTGTGTAGACTTGTGCGCATTTGTTAACAGTTGCTCAAAGTCGTGCAGAAGTCGTACATTGGTGTTTTTCAGGGGGCTTGCGGGGGGCAGGTCGTGCAGAAGTCGTACAGTGATCGGGGCCACGAAAAAGGGCGTCGGCAGTACCGACACCCTTGGTTTGTCCCGGGGTTCCACGGTTTACCTACCGCTTCCGGCCCAGGGGACATACGCGCTGGTGCAACCAGTCGTAGGACCTGCCGCAGTTCTCGCAGACGTAGAAGAGCTCCCCATTCACGTCCTTCATCATCCACCGTTGGACGTTGCGTTCCTTGCCAAGGACCTCGACAGTGATGGTACGGTCGTCGCAGACCTGATGCGGCACCTCGATGTGAAGCGGGCACGATGGTGTTTCACAGAACGTCACAGTCTCTCCCTCCTTGTTTCTACGGGGTGCATTGGTCGGCGCTCTTGTCGTGTCGCCAGGAGGCGAACCGGCAGGACCGGTACCGGCCCCGGGCGTCTCGGCCCTGGTGCCGGAACGACAGGACACGGCCTGTCAACTCGGTGGCACGTGTGAGGGGAATCCGGTCGTCGGCCGGGATTGGAACCCACCCAACGCGCTTTGGGTTCTTGCGGCCAGTGTGCTGAGCAACCTCCACGGTCCCGACAGCGCCGGTCCGAAGCGTGAGGCCGTTGCGTGTCCGGGTGGCTTCGCGTACGGCGACAATGAAGCCGTCGGCGGTGTCGTCTGGCTTGATTTTCCAGCCGAGTACATCGCCCTCGCCGTAGAGATTCCAGAGGGGCTTGACGACGTAACCTTCTACGCCCTCCGCCGGGATCATGGATTCTATGTCTGCCACGTCCTCGGTGCAGATGGCGGGCATGGTCCATCCGTCGATCATGTAGACTCGCGGTTTGTCGTTCAGGCGTGTCACGATGGTACCGGCCGTGCGGCGCCGGTCCTGGAACGGGACATCGCGCCAGTCGCGGTCGCCGACCATGAGAAGGTCGTGTACGGCCAGGGCATGTTCTACGCCCTTGGTGGCCACGGCGGCGGCCGTGCTCTCGCGCGGATCGCCGGCGGTGACGAGTTCTGCGTGCAGGACACAGGCAGCTTCACTGCGCAGATCCTGCATCCACGGGTCAAGCTCGAGGATCCGGAAGAGCCCGGTGGCGCCGTCCCGGCCTCGGGAGACGAGTACGGGGGGAGCGTCGGGGCGCAGCTCGATGCTGGCAGCATGCCCGTCGAGCTTCTGTTCTACGCGGACGGGGCCGCGGAACGGCAGCCAGCAGAACAGCTCGTTCTGGCTCTGGGGCCGCTCAAGCTCTGCGTCGTGTTGGTTTCTCCAGTCCATGGCGTGTCTCCTGGCAACGCGCTGTCACGCGATGGTCTCGCCGATGTCCCCGGCTGCACTCAGCAGCTCGGAGACCTGGTTGTCGAACATGCGCCGGATCCAGGCCAGAAGGTTGGCCTGGCGGTCGGCGTGCTGCGGTGTTGGGGGGAAGCCCTGGACGTAGGCCGTGCAGTCGTAGCCAGCTATGGCCTCGCCGACGGTCGCCGGGGAGACCTGCAGCGCGTTGGAGTGGCCGAGCTCGCCGCGCCACGTGGTCTTGTACTCAACGTGCAGGACGTAGTTCCCCCCCTCCGTCCGGTAGAGCGTGAGGTTGTGCCACCGAACCTGTTGCTTGCCCTGGCACTCCTGGCCGTCGGACCTCGCGATGGTCTCCCCGGTGAACCGGAGGGGCGTTGTCCCGGTGCGTGTCAGTGTGATCGTGTCCATGTCTCATGTCCCTTGTCTTCTCAGTACTTCAGTCGACGATCCGGAAGTGTCGTCGGGCCACGTCCGATACCCCCTTGTCGGTGGGCTGTCCAGGATCCGCTGACATCGCCTCGACGGCGTAGGCGATCGACAGGCATTCCACCGGGTCGAGTGCTCTCATGCGGGCCTCAAGTCCATCCCAGTCCAGTCTTTCGAACAGGACGTTGCCGGCGTTCGTCGGACGGAAGTCTCGGATCTCTGTCGCGAGGTGATTGCCGGTGACCATGCGGACGTCTTCGGCCCAGGTTGGATACCTGCTCTGCAGCGCTGCGTAGAGGCAGCCGGCCTCGTCAGCACTCAGCGTTGGCAAGGCCGCCTTCATGAGCCGATCATGGCGGTCGATCAGGCGGCGTACACCTTCGCTTACGTTCCCGTCGCCGTGCAGGAAAGCAACGGACCGGAGGTCGTCCGGGAGTCGGATGCTGGCAAATCCAGGAAGAGCCATGGTCAACGGTCCTCGGTTCTACGTTCTACGTGGCATCTATATGGGTGAAATATACCACGCGGGTGGTAGTGCGTCAATCAGCGGGGGCCGCAGGTGGCAGCATCTTGTACTGTGCGACCCAGGGGGCAACGGCCAGGCGGAACGCGGCGGAGTGTTCTATGGTGCCGTGCAGTTCGACGGATTCGGCGGCGACGGCACCGCGGATCATGGTCTCCCAGCGGTCCAGGTAGTCGCGCAGCTCGGCTTCGACATCGGACACGTCGGCGTCCGCGTCTTCATAGTACTTCCGGTTCACCGGGATGATGGGGCCGTAGTTGTGAGGGTCGGAGGCATGGCGGTCATAGAGATTGGGGTTGACGTTGGCGGCGTTGTCCAACAGGATATAACCGGTGCCGAGCCCAGCGGCATCGTGCCCGTTGCCATCCTCATCTCCGGTCAATGGTCTGCCGATCTCCACGGAACTTGCCTGGCTGGCGACCACGTCGAACGTCTCATTCTGCCAGTTTCTGGTCTCCACAAGCCGCACGAACAGGGGCTCGACGGCCCGGTCGCCGAGAGCCGGTCGTCCGGAATCAATGGACTTCGAGTACAGCAGGACCGAGCGCCCGGCCAGGTC
>CAYOCZ010000287.1:0-4655 GCA_964402475.1 uncultured bacterium
CATCCGATGAGTCAAGGGTGAGGCCGGTGGCAGAAAGGACCGCTGCGCCGCTCCGTTTGACCATGAACGGGTGGCCGATGGTCTGGCCGGTTGCGTCGAGCAGGCTGGCAGACAGAGAGTAGAACCGGGCCCTCGCAATCATCTCGCTCAGCCGGGGCAAGCCGAAAGAAAGCCACTCCGGCGTCAGGACGACGGCGTCTACGCCAGTCCGGCTGAGTAGGGTCACTTGAGCCGCGCCGTCGGTCAATGCGGCCAGACGACTGTCCTCAAACGGGCTGCCCGTCACAAACCAGATGGTCGGGCTGACTGCCTGCTGCGCCTTGACCGCCGCGGCATACAGCGGAAGCCTCTCGAGCCGCGCGTCGGTCACGAAAACACAAACGGGTCGCTCGGACGGCTCCAGTGCCCTCCGAGCACACTGCAGGAAACCTGCCGCCAGCAGTACACAGCACGCGACCAGCAGCAGACGACCGGCTCCGAACGGTGTACGATGCACGGTGGGCGGTGGGCGGTTCACGGTCTACGGCAAAGGATGGCTATCCGTAGGCGGCTACTGCTTCTCAGCCGTGGGCTGAGACTCCTCTTCGATGAGTGCGACGTCCACGACCGCATCGCCCTTGTCCACCGACATCACCCTGACGCCGGTCGTGGCGCGTCCGCATCTGCGGATTTCCGAACAGGTAACCCGAATGACGATGCCCTGTTTCGAGCTGAGAATGACCTCGGAAGAATCGCTGCACGCCTTGGCCGCAGCGAGCTGGCCCGATTTCTCGACCGGTTTGGCGGCGATGATGCCCGACCCACCGCGACTCTGGACCCGGAACTCCTCGAAGTCGGTCCGCTTTCCGTAGCCGTTCTCGAACACGGTCAGGAGCGACTGGTTCTCACGGACGACGACGGCGCCGATGACCGAATCGCCTTTGCCCAGGCGAATGCCGTGCACGCCCGCCGCGGTGCGGCCCATGTCGCGCGAGTCCTTCTCGTGGAACCGGATGGACCGGCCGTCACGGGTAACGAGCAGGATGTCGTCGCTTCCCGAGGTAAGGAGGGTGGCAACCAGCGAGTCGCCCTTCTCGATGCCCATCGCGACAATGCCCTTGCGCCGGGGGTTGGCGAACTGGTCGAGCGTCACCCGCTTGATCTTGCCCGTGCGGGTGACGAAGAAGACGAACTGCTTGGCCGAGAAGTCCCGCACCGCCAGGTAGGACGCGGTCACCTCGTCCTTTCCCATCTCGACCAGGTTGGCGATTGACCGTCCCTTGGCCGCGTGCGAACCTTCAGGTATCTCGTAGACCTTCTGCCAGTAGCAGCGGCCCTTGTCGGTGAGGAACAGCATGTAGTCGTGGGTCGAGGCGATGAACAGGCCTTCGACGAAGTCCTCTTCCTGCACCGACACTCCGGTCCGGCCCTGCCCGCCCCTCCCCTGCCGGCGGTAGACCGACACCGGCATCCGCTTGATGTAGCCGCGATGGGTGACGGTGACGGCCATGTCCTCTTCCTTGATGAGGTCCTCGATCGAGAGCTCTTCGGCCTCACCGCGGATGATCTTCGTCCGGCGCTCGTCCGCATAGCGCCGCCTCACTTCAAGGAGTTCATTCCGGATTTCGCCCATCATCGCCGCCCGCGAGTCGAGCAGGTTCTTCAGCCGGCTGATCTCCTTGATCAGGCCCTTGTACTCCGCATCGATCTTCTCGCGTTCCAGACCGGTAAGGCGGGCCAGGCGCATCTCCAGGATGGCATCGGCCTGCCGCTCGGACAGCTTGAACTTGGACTTAAGACCCTGGCGAGCGGTTTCGGTATCCTTCGACTTCTTGATGAGCTCGATGACGGCGTCGATGTTCTTCAGCGCAATCTTCAGGCCCTCGAGGATATGGGCGCGGTCCTCGGCCCGTTTCAGCTCGAACCGCGTCCGGCGCGTCACGGTCTCGAACCGGAACTTGAGGAATTCCTCAAGCAGCGCCCGTAATCCCAGGGTTCGGGGCTGACCGTTCACCAGCACGAGCAATATGATGCCGAACGACGACTGCAGCTCAGTGTGTTTGTAGAGCTGGTTGAGGACGACTTCCTTGACCGCGTCCCGTTTCAGGTCGAGCACGATCCGCATGCCGTCGCGGTCCGACTCGTCCCGCAGGTCGGCGATGCCCTGGATCTTCCTGTCGCGCACGAGACGGGCGATGCGCTCGATGAGCGTCGTCTTGTTTACCTGATAGGGAATCTCGCTGACGATGAGCCGGTCTTTGCCGGCCTTCACCTCTTCGAAGGTAACCGTGCCCCGCATCGAGATAGTGCCGCGACCAGTCTCGTACGCCTGTTTGATGCCTTCGATTCCGACGATGGTCGCGCCGGTCGGAAAGTCCGGCCCGCGCACCTTCTTCGTCAGCTCTTTGCTCCCGGTCTTCGGGTCGTCAATCAGGAGGACCAGGGCGTCAATCAGTTCGCCGAGGTTGTGGGGCGGAATGTTGGTCGCCATTCCGACCGCGATGCCGGCCGCGCCATTGGCAAGCAGGTTGGGGAATGCGGCAGGCAGGACGGTCGGCTCCTTGAGCCGCTCGTCGAAGTTAGGCTGGAAGTCAACCGTGTCCTTGTCCAGGTCGCGCAGCAGCTCGGTGGCAAGCGGCGATAGGCGGGCCTCGGTGTAGCGGTACGCGGCCGCCGCGTCGCCGTCAATCGAGCCGAAGTTGCCCTGTCCGTGGACCAGCGGATAGCGGAGCGAGAAGCCCTGCGCCATCCGCACCATCGCGTCGTAGACCGCGCTGTCGCCATGGGGATGGTACTTGCCCAGCACGTCGCCGACCACGGTCGCCGACTTGCGGGTCGCGCGCGAAGGGATGAGGCCCATCTCATTCATTGTGAAGAGGATACGCCGCTGGACCGGCTTCAAGCCGTCACGGACATCGGGCAGGGCGCGCGCCACGATTACCGACATGGCATAGTCGAGGAATGACTTGCGGACTTCGTCCTCGATGTATACGGGTACTACGGAATCTTCGTGGGACACGCGCGGAAACTATAGCTGCCGATGCACCAAAGTCAAACGCTACGAGGCACGCGCGGACCATGACCCGCCTCTGAGTCCCAACCCATCGCGGCCTCGGCCGTCAGTCGTGAAGCTGCAAGCTGTCGGGCAATCGGGAATCGGGCTTGGGGTTTGGGATTTGGGGTTTGGCGTCCCCCGCGCTCTGCGCGGGCTAACTGCTCTCTGCTAGCTGACTAACTCGACCGCCGTCCGACGTGAGCCAAACAGCGGGGAGAAGACCTTGCGTCGAACCGGCAGGGGTTCAACCATGGCACGTATTGACACGCGTCGCAATTAGGCTTAGTAATTAGCTACCGAAATCCGCGAGGCCCGGTGCGGAGGATCGCACCTGCCTGCATGCGATAGTCACGAACCGAAGAGCACGTATGACGGTTGTCGAGCGAGGACCGACAAGAAGAACATCATGCGCTCTCGCATGTCGAAATCGAGATGTCGCAGGTTCAGCTCCGACAGACGGTCCGTATGGCCATGGAAGTGAGATTTCCACAACCCGAAGAACATCTTCTCAGAACTTGCCATTCCGTCGGCCGCTGGATGATCCTTGCCCCCCACGACACGGTCGGCGGCTTCGTCGGCTATCCAATGATCATCGAAGACCAAGATCGGAGACGAGAACATGTAGTACCAGAGTCTTCGAAGCGCGAGGAGTCGGGTGCAATTGCAGTATCTGTCCTCGACAGCCTCGCGAAGGCGGTTGATCGCCTCCCGGACAAGACGGACGGAATCCTCGACGTAGCCCCGGCCCAAGCTGAGGGTCAACCCGTTCTCCTTTTCGTTCAACTCCCCCTTTCGGGCAAGCCTGCCGGCGGCCAGTGCGTAGTCATCATTGTACTCAAGTCCATGGTGCAGGAGGCTGTTCCGTGTGGCGTTCATCTCTACCAGACGGTCGAGCGCGTCATCAGACAGGTTCAGCTGAAGGTCCAACTTGCCCTCCACGGACCTCAGTGCATCGGCTGGGGTGCCCCTGCAGGCGTTGGCAACTGCCCTATTGACCTGCCGCGCCAGCGCGTCGTGTGGGATTCTCTTGTCCAGCCCGACCTGCAGTCCGTCCAGTCTCGACACGTCGATCGGCTGACTCCACATATAGGTTTTCAGCAAGTGCGAAGTGAGCACCTCCAGCGCGGACACGGCCAGTGCGAATAAGCCCCAGCATACGACGGCACGCGTGTCATGCCCACGTAGCTCTGCTGCGATATCATCGAGGATGCTCATGGCATGGCCGATCGGATCCCGAAGCTGGTAGACGGTGAGCAGCTCCGGTTTCTGGCCCGGCATAGCCTCGTACGAGTCAACGACATCACGGTTGCAGCGCGTGCATCTCGCGTCATGCTCGGTCATGCGTTGTCCGCACATCAGGCACACATCGTAGCCACCCCCGATTCGTATTCTGTGCGTGGACCTCTGGCCGGGCAAGCGCGCTACACTAAGGAGTTTCGGGGACATCCTACTCAACTCCTAATCGGTCAAAGCCGGGCGGGATTCGGGGTTTACCGTCAGGCGAAGCGCACCAATCCGGGCCGGGATGTTAAGGACCTGAGACATGCCCCGCTTTCCTCTAGAAGTCCGGCCGGAAACCGGTCATCTGGGGTATACGACCACGAACTGACGCGGGGAAGAC
>CAYOCZ010000288.1:0-3379 GCA_964402475.1 uncultured bacterium
CTGAACGCGTGCCAGCCGCTATCTCGGCTTGATACTCCTGGAACTTCGAGGTGTTGAAACGCGGGATGTCGTAGCCCGTCACCGGGTCCTTCACCCCGAGAATCTGCCGGCACGCCGCGGGCAGCGCGTACGTCGCCGTCGCCGGCGCCAGTACGATCGTCGCCCGCACCTGCAAGAAACGCCACTGCCGCCCGTTCGCGTACGCAATCCGCTGGATCACGTTGTTCGCCAGCAGCGTGATCTCAGCATCACGATTGGCGTCCACCGTGTTGTCACCCATCAACGCGTAGGCGTGATTCCAAATGTGCTGCAGAGTGACCGCGCTCATAGCCATCGCACGTTACTCCCTCGTGAAGGCGAACCAGAAGTCGAGATCGACGGACTGCGCATGGTTGGCGTGGAGCGGCCGCAGGTACGCTCCGTGGAACTTGTGGAAGTCCGTTGTGCTGCCCAGTTGCAGAATCGGAGCGATCAGCGTCGTAATGTCAATATACACCGGCTCGGCAAACACCAGCGTGATCCCCCACAACCCGCCCGTCGTGTAGTCCCACACCTCGAACCAAGCATCCTCCTCGTCGTCCAGGCAGACCTCAAGCCCAATCCGCATCGCCCGCTTGAACACCCTATGACCGGGCGTCAGCAGGGCCACCTTCTCCACCCCATGCGGGATGCGAGTCGCTTTTTCGAGCATCTGCGGCGGAGAGTTGATCCGACCCAGCGAGTCGTACTCCACAACCGTCGTCTCACCGGCTGGAATGCGAACGCCCCGCAACTCGTGCGTGTACGTCGATCCCATATCACCGCCTCGTGAAAGCGAAGTAGAAGTTCATGACCTCGTCCTGCACCGCGCTGATCGTCGGCCGCAGCCACATCCCGTGGAACTTGTGGTCGTCGGTTACGGACGCGATCTGGAGCATCGGCGCGATCAGCGGCGTGATGTTGTAATACGCCGGATGGGCCGTCATTATCCCCGTGGTCCACGCCGCCCCCGTCGACAGATCCCAGACCTCATGCCAGACCGGCGCGACCACCTCGTCGTCCAGGCATACCTGTAGCGTCAGGTTCGCGTTCTGCGTCGGCGGAGCATCCCACGCCATAGCGGTCAGCGTTGTCCCGTCGATCACGCGCACCGCCCGCGAATGCGCCATCGGACTCTTGTGGTCCAAGTCATCGAACAACGTTACCGTCGTCCCCTGCGCGGCGATCTGCACGATCTGGATCATGTGCGTGCTTGTCTGCATCGGTCATCTCCTATATGCCCGCAGGCGCCACGTCGTCATCGTCATCGGACGGGCCGACCGGCTCCGGGGCCGTGGTACTCGTTTCCGCATCGGCCGCTTCCGCGTCCGCTACCCGCGCGGGCTTGGCGAGTTCGACCTCACCCCGCAGGACGGCCAGACGCTTCGCCTTGACCGCCTGCTCCTCCTCCAGCCGCGCCATCTCGTCGCGAATGGATTCCTTGCTCTGCGTCGGCACTTCACGCTCATCGACCCAGTGCCAGAAGATCGACGCCCACCGCGCACTGTCGCTGACGAACCGAATCTTGCCCGCCTCGAACGCCGGGTCCTGCAAGATCGCCGCAATCTCGCGCGAGTCGCGCGTCGAGTACGCACCGAACTGCTTCCGACCCAGCGACCTGCCGTCCTCGTCACGCTTGACCGTCGGACCCTGCTGACGCACGAACTGAAGCTTGTGCGTCTGCGTGCGGTGCATCGTCTCTCTCTCCGGGTCGTACCGCTTCCGCCCGCTGTTCACGAAGATCGTCGGGCACGGGTAGTCGCTCTCGAACGTCACACCGAACGGCCACGTCTCGCACGGCTCCATCGCGGCCAGATTCGGGTCCAACTCCACCTTGAACTTCTCGATTACCGTTGCCATCAGTCGTTCTCCTGGGGAACACGGGGGGCCGCGGGGGCCGGCGACATACCGGCCCCACGCGGCGATCCCTTTAACCGTCGATCAACTCCAGCCGGTGAAGTTGTAGATCAACCCGTGCGCTTCCTCGTGCTGGAGTACGAGGGTGCGCTGCGTCACGAACTCATCGACCTTCTCGTGAGTGTCCTTGTTCTGGATGTCCTGGCGCATCTTGTAGTCCCAGGAAATCCCGTTGCCGGACAGATACGGGAAGGAGATGAACTCCATGTCCAGAACCAGAATCGACGCGTGGTAGCCGTACGTCACACCACCGCCCGCGTAGCCGGTGAACAGCGGATGCCGCACCAGGTGCAGAATCCCGTTCGCCGTCACCCAGTCGGTGATCGTCACGCCGTACTGCTGCGACAGCTTCTGGTTGACCTGGAGCTTGGCCGTCGACGCGGAGGTCAGCACCGCCAGGCAGCTCGGCGAAATGATCCCGAACTTGCGTGTCGAGTACTTCCCGCCGGACCCGTACCGGAACATCGGCTCCAGGGCCGTGTTCAGCGCCAGCTCGGTCGTCGCACCGCCCATGCCCGTCCGGTTCGTCACGATGAACTGGTCGATACCGCCCATCTGCCGAATCGTCCCCTCGCCGGGGTCGGGCACCAGGGCGCGTTCGCCCCAGAGGATGCTCCGCTCGATCATCAGCTTCCACTCGCGCCACGCCTGCTTGCGCCGGAACTTCCGGTCGTTGCCCAGCGTCTTCATGACCACTGTGGCCTGCGTGTCGGTCATGGACGTATCGCGACGCCAGATCTGCATGTAGTTGTAGACCCGGTCGCGCGTGCGCTGCCGAGTGGGCTGCTGCCCCGAACCTTCCGGGATCGCCACGCCCACGCGGACCAGCGGATCGTTGTCGTTCAGTATGGCCGCGGCCGTGCTGTTCGCCTCCGTTACGTCGAGGTCGGTGTACCCACGAATCACGCTGATGATGTCCGTGACCGCGTCGATCTCGACCACCTTCATGATCTCGCCCGTCCGGAAGTTGCGCAGTACGTCGCCATACCTGAACGCGTCGGCGCTGTCGACGGTGATGTCCACCACGCCTAACATAGCGTCCGCCACGGCGATCCCGGCGTCGTTGATCAGCGTCGAGTGGGCGAGGTCGTCGTCCTCGTCCCATCGCGCCACGATGTCCGGCAGCGTATTGGGCATCCCCGCCTTCGCACGCCGCCCCTGGATCGACGACGTGAGCGTCAGTAGGGGCGTTACGTCCGGGTCGAGGAAGTTCATCCGCTCCGGAGTGATGATGTGTTCCGGCAGCCTGTTGGACGACGCGCTTTCCGTCGTCAGCCGGCCTGGTAGAACAGCCATGTGTGTTGGTCCTTATGTCGGCTCCCTGGCCGACGGCTCAAAAAACGTCGGGCGGGAAGAGGTCAAAGAAGTCATCGCCCTTCGGTTCCTCGCCGGATGGCGAGGCATTGGGCGAGTCTGCGAGGGCCGCGAGAGCCGCTGCAGCAGC
>CAYOCZ010000288.1:3479-4647 GCA_964402475.1 uncultured bacterium
GCGTTCCTGCTGCTCTGTACGTTGCGCCTTGACGGCCTTGAACTCGGGCGTATCGAAGATCTCCGCCTTCACTTCCTCGCGAACCCTCTTGTCACGCGCGGCCAAGAACGCCTCCGGGTCTTCCCAGAGTTCCGCTACTGCGTCCTTGGTCGTATCGCCAGGCTCCGTGTCCGTAGCGGCCGGCGCGGGTGTCGTCACCGCCGCCGCATCCGCCAACTGCTGCTTGAGGATTTCGTTCTCCGCTCTCAGGTCGCCGATCTGGTTCGCCTGCTTACCGCGAAGCGTATCGAGACCCTGAACGTGAGCTACGAACTCCTCTTTGCTCTCGAACGTGCGGCCGCCGATTGTGAGGTCGGGCGGCAGGAAAATCGCGTCGTCGTCGGCTGCACCGGCGTCGGTGGGCTCTTCCTCTGTCGCCGCCTCGGGCTTGGGGTCCGCCGTGCCTGGCTCCTCTTCATCGCTCGGCTCGCCATCGGTTCCGTCGGGCGGGTCGCCTACCACCGGGGCGTCGTCAGTCGTCGCATCGTCGGACGGTTCGTCGATCCCAAGAAGATCGTCCAGGGATTCGTCACGAGTCTCGTCGTCAGATACGACCTCTGATGTCGCCGCCGGCGAAGGGTCTGCCGTCGGAGTCGCGCTGGTCTCTGCCATCGGATGATTCCTCCTCTGCTAGTGTGGACTTCACTTTGCCGACAGCCGCCATGACTGTCGCAATGAATGTCCGTGTCACAAACGCTTGTGCTTTCATCATCTCTCGCTCGGCGGCGCTGTCCGGCTCGCTGATGAGCTTCATCACCAGTACGTCCGCCTGCTGCGCCCACGTATCCAGCAACGCCTGCCCCGCCGCCGAGGTGAAGAAGTGGTACGTGTCCATCTGGATCTGCCGGTGATGCTCGTTCTGCTCGGGATCGTGACCCTCTGCAAACATCCCGATATTCTTTTCGATCTCGCTCATGCCACCCCCGCCTGAGAGTTGAGTTGCCCTTCGCTCCGAATCGAACGCGTGGTACCGCTATCGCCCACGGCGCCCTGCCCCGCCCCGGCCGTGATGCGTGTCTGAGGCCCGCCTGCCGCCGCCCCCGCGCCCTGCTCCGCCGGCCCGCCCATCGCCGCCCGCTTCATCGCCATACTGGACAGGGTTTCCCGAATGTGGTTCGCTGCTACGTTG
>CAYOCZ010000289.1:0-4640 GCA_964402475.1 uncultured bacterium
CATGCGGAAACCAAGGACCATGGACTATAGACGTCCGCCTCTGGATTTGGTCCTTAGTCTTTTGTCCTTCGTCCTTTCCTCGTAGCTATGCCCTGGTACGGTTTCATCCACCCGGCTCTCGCAATCGGCACCCTTGCGCTGGGGTTGGTGACAGCCCAGACCAGTCTGTCCAAGGTCAGCGACTGGGACTTCCCGATGCGACGCCAGCGCAGCCGTACAATCATCTTCCTGCTGCTCTGCATCGCCAACTTCGTCATGGGGCTGTTCGTCAACATGGGTCTCCGGGGTATTCACAAAGGTGTCGTCCTTTCCGGCCACATGACGCTTTCGATCATCGTGCTGATCGCTGCACTCGGGGCGGCGCTCATAACGTTCACCCGCAGCGAGCCGGGCCAGACCCCGCCGCACATGCGCTGGCATGCGACCCTTACAATCGTCGCCGTCGCCTTGATGCTCACGATGACGTTCATCGCCGGGCTGAAGCTGATCGGCTCCTGAGCAGCCCCCCCAGCCGCACATCACTCCTGGCCGGTCGCCAGCGACGTGCGCTGCGCATCCGCACTATCCTGCACCGCGCCTATCCAGGTATGGACGCACCGGTGAAGTTGATGCCGCAGAGAAACCCTTTCCGCATTCTCGTTTCGGCAGTCCTGTCCACCCGAACGCAGGACCCAGTCACTGCCGCGGCCGCAGCCCGTCTCTTGCGGCACGCGTCCGACCCGCGCGCTCTCGCGCGGTCGAGCCCTGCCCGAATTCAGAAACTCATCTTCCCGGTCGGGTTCTATCGCACGAAGGCAAAGCTGCTGCCACGGCTCGCGCGAATGCTGGTCGAACGAAACGACGCCAAGATACCCCGGACCATGGCAGAATTGCTGGAATTGCCCGGCGTCGGACGCAAAGTGGCGAGCATCGTGCTCAGCCAGGGATATGGCCTGCCGGCAATCGCGGTCGACACGCATGTCCAGCGCATCTCGAACCGGCTGGACCTGGTCCGAACCTTACGGCCAGTCGATACGGAGCGGGCGTTGATGGGAATTCTGCCCCGTCACGCCTGGAAAGACTGGAACCGGCTGCTGGTGGCGCTCGGCCAGACCATATGTCGCCCGCGAATGCCGCTCTGCTCAACCTGCCCGCTCAGCCGGCTCTGCCCGAAGCGCGGGGTTTCAGGCAGTCGCTGAGTATCACCCGATAGGCCGGCCGGTACGCCCGCTTGTAGGCGGGCGAGTGGTGGAATGCGGGAAAGCCTGATTCTCCGGCCTGAGCTGCCATTCGCTCAAGCTCCGCCGCTTGTCGGGGCAGGTTCCTTCGACACCACCTGACCGCGGCCGCCAGCCGTCGTTTCATCTGCTCCGGGCCGCCCTTCACCCGCCGCGCGCTCTCCACGAGCGCCTCTGCCAGCCATCCAGCCGCGCCGCGGGGACTGTCCCCGCACGGGGACCGTCCCCAAGATCTCAGGTTCACCCGCACCAACCTGTTCTTCGGGTCTATCGGCTCAAGAACTTCCTCGTCTGAGTTTTGCCTCTTGGCTCTTGCCTTCTGACCTTTGACTTCGAGGGCTGCTAGCTCGCTCTCCAGCGCCCGCCGCGCTGCGGCCGCGCTCGCAATGATGTGCCCCGGCCCGAATACGCCCTGGTGGACCAGCTTGTAGATGTCCTGCGCCCTCAGCAATGGGTAGCGCCCGCAGTGCCAGGCAAGGATGGCGGACAATGAGTGGGACAAGGGATCAGGGGTCAGGGATTGGAGGCAGGCGGAATCACACGCGCGGCCGGTCGTAGTCGAGCTCGTGCTTCGGCCGGGGCCCGATTAGGTCGACAAGTTCGAACCCGAGTCCCATTGCCGCCCCCAGTTTGAGGCCCACGAACGCCTGCATGGCGACTGTTCCGAGGTGGATATCGATGTGCGATCGCATGAGGAACAGCACCATCATCAGCGCATAGCCGGCAGCGACTATCAGTCCCATCACGACGAACCGGCCAATCTTCAAGCGGGCGAGTGACTTCTGTGCGTAGGCCCCGGCCAAGAGGGCGAACCCGACCGGCAGAGAGAAGATGGCTGCGGCCGCGAGCGAGTTCGGGCGGATGGGCGGCGTCATCGCTACCTGGGTCAGGTAAAACAGGACTATCGTCAAGATTGCCAGCCCGGCCCCGCGCATCTGAACGACTGCATAGATGAGCGACCCGGTCAGACCGACGACAAGAAACGGCAACGCCGGCCGCGGGAAGTGGAAGAACCGGTCGCGCAAGGAGAGGTAGCCGACGATGACGACCGCAATCAGCCCGACCGCGACGTAGGCGACGGTGAAGAGACTCTCGCGGGTCGCTTTGCTCACGCAGCAATTCTCCGGCTGTCAGCGAAGGAAGTCAAGGCCGGCAAGAGGAAGGAATCGAGGGGTCAAGGAATCGAGGATTCCAGTCGGACACTCGACCCCTTGCACTGTCAGACCGGGGCCGCTGCGGCCAATCCTTGAATCCCTGGACCCTTACTCCTCTCGTGCCTTCTTCGCCGCGATGATCTCCTCGACAACGGAGAACGGAACCGCCTCGTAGTGCTCGAAGTGCATCGTGAAGGTCGCCCGGCCCTGGCTCTGGTTGCGCAGCTCGGTCGCGTAGCCGAACATCGTCGCCAGCGGCACCAACGCCTTGATGACCTTGGCGTTGCCCTGCTGGTCCATGCCGGAAATCAGGCCGCGCCGGTTACAAAGCGCACCCATGACCGCGCCGGCTGAGTCCTCGGGCGTCACGACGTTCACGCTCATCTGCGGTTCGAGCAGTTGCGGGTTGCACTTCAGGAACATCCTGCGAAATGCGCGCGAAGCGCAGGTCCGGAACGCGATGTCCGACGAATCCACTTCGTGGTACGAGCCGTCGAGCAGCGTGACGCGGATGTCCACGACCGGGAACCCGGCAAAGGCGCCCTTCTTCATCACGTCGACCACGCCGCGCTCAACCGCAGGAATGTACTCCTTGGGCACGCGGCCGCTCACCACCTTGTTCACGAACTCGAACCCCTCGCCCGCCTTGAGCGGCTCCAGCCGCATCACGATGTGCGCGAACTGCCCGCGGCCGCCGGTCTGCTTCACGTACTTCTCGTTGATTTCGGCGCGTCCGGTAATCGTCTCGCGGTAGGCAACCTGCGGCGCGCCCGTCTTCACTTGGACCCCGAACTCGCGGCGCAGCCGGTCGACGAGGATTTCGAGGTGGAGCTCGCCCATGCCGGAAAGGACGGTCTCCTCCGTCTCCGCGTCCGCGGTCACGATGAAGGTCGGGTCCTCCTCGGCCAGCCGGTTGAGGCCGTGAGCCAGCTTCTCCCGGTCGTTGCGGTCGGCGATGGAGACGGCGATGGACAGCACCGGCGCCGGGAACTCGATGGCCTCGAGCACGATGGGGTCGGTGCGGCTGCAGATGGTGTCGCCGGTCACGGTGTCGGACAGCCCGACCACCGCCCCGATTTCACCGGAATAGAGCGCGTCCACCTGCTCCTGACGGTTGGCGTGCATCCTGAGCAACCGGCCGATGCGCTGGTCTTTCTCCTGGGTCGAATTGTAGACCGGACTCCCGGCCTTAAGCGTCCCGGAATAGACCCGGACGTAGACCAGCTTGCCGACGTGCCTGTCCGCGACCACCTTGAACGCAAGAGCGGCGAGCCGGTCGTCATCCCTGGGCACGCGCTCAATCGCGTCGCCGGTCGGCCCGAGACCGAGGGTCGGCGGCAGGTCAATCGGGCTTGGCAGGTAGCTGACGACCGCATCAAGCAGTCGCTGAATACCCTTGTTCTTGAACGCGCTGCCGCAGATGACCGGGCAGATGAGATGCTTCAGCGTCGCCGCGCGGATGGCCGCGGAAAGCTCCCGGTCGCCGATCGGCTCCTCCTGCATGAACTTCTCCAGCAGCCGGTCGTTCACATCGCTCACCTTCTCGAGCAGGTTCTGCTTCCACTTGCGGACGTCGTCGCGCATCGCGTCGGGAATCGGCTCCTCGCGCCACGTCATCCCCCGGTCGGTCTCGTCGTAAAAGACCGCCACGTCATCGACAAGGTCGACGATGCCGGCGAAGTTCTCCTCGGAACCGATGGGAATCGTCATCGGCACCGCGTTTGCACCGAGTTCCTTCTGGATCTGCTCGACCACGCCGTAGAAGTCCGCGCCGGGCCGGTCCATCTTGTTGACGAACGCGATGCGCGGAACCGAGTACTTCTCGGCCTGGCGCCAGACCGTCTCCGACTGCGGCTCGACCCCGCCGACCGCGCAGAAAAGGCCGATGACCCCATCGAGCACGCGCAGGCTCCGCTCCACCTCGACCGTGAAGTCGACGTGACCGGGCGTGTCGATAAGGTTGATCATGTGGTCGTGCCAGACCGTGGTCGTGGCCGCGGACGTTATGGTGATGCCGCGCTCGCGCTCCTGCGCCATCCAGTCGAGCTGAGTCTCACCATCGTGTACCTCTCCCAGCTTGTAGGACTTGCCGGTGTAGAACAGGATTCGCTCGGAAACCGTGGTTTTGCCCGCGTCAATGTGGGCCATGATTCCGATGTTGCGGACCCTTTCGAGCGGATACTTGCGTGCCATTGCGACAGGGATTCTAGCCGGTCAGCGGACAAAGTCCAGAGACGCTTGACACCATCAGCCGCCGCGAACGACCGGA
>CAYOCZ010000290.1:0-1360 GCA_964402475.1 uncultured bacterium
CAGAAGGTGAGCCTGGCCCGCGCGATTCTCCACAACCCCGACCTCATCCTGCTCGACGAACCGTCGCTCGGGCTCGACCCGCAGTTCGCCCGCTTCATCCGCCAGTTCATCAAAGAGGAGCTGAACCGGAAGCAGGGCAAGACAATTCTCCTGACCACGCACTATATGGACGAGGCAGATGAGCTCTGCCAGCGGATTGCCTTCATCAACAAAGGCCGGATCGTGGACGTCAAGACGCCCGGGCAGTACAAGCGCGACATCCCGCATACCGAGGTGCTTGAAATCCGCTGCCAGGGCCAGCCTGACACCGCGCCGATTCAGGCCCTGCCCGGGGTCGAGCGCATCGCGTCCGATTTCAAGGACGGCGTGACCACGCTGAAGGTCGTGGCGCCGCGCGCCGAGGCGGTGCTGTCCGAGGCAATCGAGCACCTGCGCAAGGGCGGGCGGATTCTCGGGATTGACATCAAACAGCCCACGCTCGAAGATGTGTTCCTGTACGTAACCGGCACGTCGCTCGGCGCGGACACGACCGAAAACAAACCTGAAGCCCAATGAGCTTCGCCGCGACCGCCTACGTCATCCGGGCCGAGATGGTCAAGACGATCCGCATCTACTTCTCCTACCCGGTCATCATCGTGTTCTGGGCGATCTTCCCGATACTCTGGGTATTCCCGTTCCTGTTTCAGGGCAAGGCGCTGGTCGGCTCAGGTTCCAGCGCGTCGTTCCAGCACCTCACCGGCTCGGGCAACTACATGGCCTTCATCCTCATCGGCGCGATGGTGTCGAACTTCGTCTTCTCCGGGCTCTGGGGCGTCGGCAACAGCCTGCGCGAAGAAACCTACTGGGGCACGATGGAATACATCATCGCCTCGCCCACGCACCCGCTGGTCGTCCTGATTGGCAAGACCCTGGCCGAGGCGTCGGTAACGACGTGCATCGTCGCCTTGCAGGCAGCAGTCATCAGCCTGCTGCCGTTCGGTATCGAGTTCACGGTCGCCAAGGTCCTGCCGGTGCTGCTGCTCTTAGTCCTGCTGATGGTCGGGTTCTACGGCTTCGCCATCGCCTTTGCCGGGTTCACCCTGCTTATCAAGGAAGTCCACGGCTGGGTCCACACGCTCGAGTGGGTCTTCTTCCTGTTCTCGCCCATCCGCTACCCCGTGCAGGTGAACGTCATCACCGGGTTCGTCAGCAAGCTGATTCCGCTGACCTGGGCGCTCGTCGCCATCCGCGGCATCATCCTGCTCAACCAGCGCGACGTCGGCCTCTGGAAGATCGTCGGCGTGCTGCTCGGGATGGACGCGGTGCTGCTGGTCGGCGGCTATTTCACGTTCGTCGCGCTGGAACGCAAGACTCGCAGGGA
>CAYOCZ010000290.1:1460-4635 GCA_964402475.1 uncultured bacterium
GGAACGCTGAGCCACTACTGATGAAGAGGAATCAAGGAATCAAGGGGTCAAGGGGTCCAGTGCCGGATACTCGAATCCCCGAATCCTCAAATCCCAGATTCCTTCCTTTGGGTATCACCGTCGGTGACCCGGCAGGAATCGGCCCGGAGATAATTCTCAAGGCGCTGGAGCGCATGCCGCGCCTGCGGCCGCGGATTATCGGTCCGCGCGACGTGTTTGAACGCGAGCAGAAACGTCTCCGCACTGACATAGACCTGAACCTGGTTGACGACAGCGTGGAAGGCCCGGGCCGCTACGAACACGGCAAACCGCAGGCGCTGTGTGGCAGCACGGCTCTGCTGGCACTAGAGATGGGTGTATACCGATTGCTGAAGGGTCACATCGGCGCGCTCGTTACCGCGCCGGTATCAAAGGAGGCGCTGCGCATGGCCGGCTTCAGGTGGCCGGGCCAAACCGAGTTCCTGGCCGAGCGGCTGGGCAGCAGAAGACACGCCATGATGGCGTGGACCCCGAGGTTCAGGGTCGTGTTCGTCACTATCCACGAGCCGCTGGCTCGCGTCGGCCGGCATATTACCGCTGCCGCAGTGGCTGAGAAGGCAGAGCTGCTCGACCGGTTCCTGCGCGACACCGGTGTGACGCGGCCGCGGATCTGCGTGATGGCACTCAACCCGCACGGCGCTGAATTCAGCCTCGGCGAGGAAGAACGCATCTCCGTCGGGGTCGCCCGAGCCCGCAAGGCGGGCATCAATGCAGTCGGCCCCGTCCCCGCTGACGCCGCTCTCTCGGCGTTGTCCCATGTCCGCCGTTCGTCCTTCGTCCTTTGTCCTTCGGACTTGTCGTTCGACGGCTATGTTGCCATGTATCATGACCAGGCGATGATTCCGGCCAAACTGCTCGGCCGGGACCAGGGCGTGAATCTCACGCTGGGGCTGGGCCATATCCGTACATCACCCCTGCACGGCGTTGCCTTCGACATCGCCGGCCGAGGCATCGCATCGCCCGGGTCGACGCTTGCCGCCATCCGGCTGGCGCGACGTCTCTGCCGGCGCTGATATTCGCTGGTTTTACTTCCGGGTAAACAAAAAGGAGGCGGGGACGGCCGGGGTGGAACTCAAGCGGCTATTTGTTTGACTACCTCATAGAATGGGTTCATCCTAGTGAGCTAGCGGAGGTTGAGATGCTCTTTGCCGCCTGACAAACCGTCTCCCGCCTCACCAGTCAGGTAGATTATACCCCCCCGGGCTGTAGCAGTAAAGCCTTTTGTGGGCATTCATGACTTGACCGAAGTCTTGTCAGAAGCCAGCGTCGGCGCGGTCCTGGCCCGAGAACCGATCCTGGTAGCGTCGCCAGGCTACCTGGCGGTTACGCTCCATCTCCTCGACCGCGGTCTGCGCTTCCTCGTTGCGGCCGAGGAACAGCAGCGAGTCGGCCAGCGTTACGTAGGCTGACTGGTCGTAAGGACTAAGCTGGATTGCCCGGCGGCAGGCGTCGATCGCCCGGTGATAGTCGCCGCGCTCGAAGTAGAGTGACCCCAGCAGTCCGAAGGTTTCGGGGCTCTCCGGGTCCAGCTGGTTCGCAGCCTCAGCCGCGGCGATTGCCTGGTCGAGCTGACCGGTCTCACGGTGCAGATTGGAGAGCCGCACGCGCAGGTCCGGGTCATCCGGGTTGCGGCTGGCCAGCGTCTCGAGGGCGGCCCGGGCCTCACGCCGCATGTGGAAATACTCATAGAATCCGCTGGTCAGTTCCGGCTCATTGCCGAACCGCTGTTTGATGATCCCGTAGAGGTCCAGAGCTTCATCGATACGCCCCAGCCGGTTGAAGCAGTCCATCTGGTAGAAGTGGGCGGCTGGTTCGTCCGGCTCCTCGGTCATCGCCCGGCCGAATTCGCTTGTCGCTTCTTCAATCATGCCGTCCAGGTAGTAATCGCGGCCAAGTCGCTCGTGGGGATTCTCGATGCTCGGGTCAATCGCCTTGGCCCGCACGTACTCCTCCAGCGCACTCTGATATTCGCCGCTCATGGCGTAGGCGACGCCCAGCGAAACCCGCGCGCGGACATTGTTCGGGTCGAGTTCGAGCGCCCGCCGGAACGCGGCCGCTCCCTTCTCGTCATCGCCCGAGTATTCGTACAGGATTCCAAGCCCGATCTGGATGTCGAGCTCACCGGGCAACTGCCTCAGCGCCTGGTTGAACAGGTCCTCGGCCCGGGAGAAATTCGAGAGGTAGAGATAGCGGACCGCCTCGCACGCAACCGTATGGGGATGCCGGGGGTCGATTTCGAGCGCGTGGGCGCATACGTCGTCGAGCGTGTCTTCCTCGGATAGCAGGTCGGCGCAGAGCGCGGCCAGGTAGTGGATTTGCAGGTTGGTCGGCGCCAGATGCAGGGCCTCGAGCAACAGCTCCAGCGCTTCGTCCTCGTCTTCCCGGTAGAAGGCCGGTCGGGCCTGGCGTAACAGATGGCCCGCCGTGTGAACGCGGCCGGGCTCCGCCGCCGCGTGCCGGTGCTGCCGGTCACGGTGCCGACGTGGACTGGGGATCGACTCCACACCTTATTGTAGAGGGTTTCCGGGCCGTTGGCAACGATGAACTCGCGAGGCGCGCCGGTGGTTGGTAGGGTAGCAGCTAGTCAGCTAGCAGTAGCAGCGCCGCTGCCCGGACTCCTAACCCCTGCCGGCTAATTCCTAACTTACAGTCCCCTGTGTGCGCCCTACCGGCCGAAGAGCGCGCCGAGCGGCTTCAGGATACCGAAGGCGTACAGCAGAACGATGAGCAGGGTGTAACCGGTCGCGGCAAGCAGGCTCCAGACGAGCTGGCGTTTGCCTAGCCTTGGCGAGTCACCGGCGACAACACCGGCGGTGCCGTGCGCCATCATCAGAATTCCGGCGACGTTGGTCAGCCAGTAGCCGACTATCATCCCCGGAGCGAACAGCCGGTGCGAGGCCAGGCTGATAAGGCTGGCGAATAGCCAGGCGAGTGGCAGATTGACGAATGCGTCGTTCCACCACGATAGCGGTGAGAGGATATAGCCGACCACGGCCACGAATCCGGCGCCGAGCCTGCGGAGCATGCTCTTACGTTAGGGCGGGAAAGCGTGCCGGTCAAGTTCCCGCCCCTCCGGCGACAAGGCGCGAACGGGACATGGGTTACACTTTATTATCAGGACATGGGTTACAGTTCC
>CAYOCZ010000291.1:0-4589 GCA_964402475.1 uncultured bacterium
CCGGCTCCTTATCGACCTGACGGCGCTTCTGCCGCACATGACGACCAAGTTTGCCGCGGTCACTCCCGGCCTGGTTTCCATGGAGCTCTCGGTGAAGCAGGTCCTCGACGGCGCGGGTGTGCCGACAATCGACTACCCGTTCTACCTGAACTTCGGCCGAGAGATGTACCGGAAGGGACGGCAGGAGATCAGCGGTGAGTCGCTGGCGCTGTTTGCGGCAGTCATGATCGCCAAGTGGACCGCGCGGGGACTCACCCCGGCAGTCCTGCAGGCACTCAGGACGGACGTGTTCAGCGTGGCCGCACCAATCGCGCCGTGAGCATCGTAGCTCGTGCGCGAACGTTTCCGTTGTAGACCAAGCGACCACGAAAGGAGGTGATAGCGCATGGTCAAGCTGGTTCGAGCGATGGTTTCCCTACTGTCGACGCTGCTCGGGATGGCAGCCCCGCCTGAGTTCAGGCTGGAGTTGTCGCCGGAGATACCTGAGGGCGCGCTGCTGATGGGCACGACCAAGCTCGGGAGCGGCTTTCTGGTCCTCACCATCCGTACAGGCAGCAGTGCGGTTAACGAGACTCACTTCGCCGGGTACTGGAAGTGCGAGGCATAGCGCGAAAGATGGAGGTACGATTCGCCCGGGTAGCGGGGTTCCTCATCTCGACGCTGATCGGTCTCGCCGGAGAGACGTTCGGGTTCACCGTGGCAGACGAGGCTTCCGCTCCGAACGGGAGTCACCCGATGGGGACCACGGAGATCGTGGACACCGGCCGCGTGCTCGTAGTCAGGATGAAGACGGGCGCAGGACCGACGCTGGTGAACCACACCGTGCTGAACTGGACCGGCAGTGGTGGCTCATAGGCCTCGTTGTGGTCATGGGCAGGGCAGGGTTACACCCTGCCCTTTCTGTTTGCCGGCCGCCGTGTCCTGGTCGGGCGACGTGGGCCACGCCTGCCGAGGAGCGGCCTTTCCTGCTCGCTGGGCTCGCACGCGACCGGGAGTCTACTACCTCTCGGCGGGCGGTGCGGGCGCAGTCCCGGTTGTGGTCGTGCGGTGACGGGACTCCTGACCGTGATACCTGCCTGACCCGTCCGTCTCAGTTCCCCAGAACCGAGATAGAGACTAACCACCAAGACACGAAGACACAAAGACGATCCGGACGAGAAATGTCCTTGTATTCCTGGCGTTCCTTCGACTCCGTGTGGCTTCGCCACCGTAGAAACGAGCAGGACAAGCCTTGGCGTCTTGGCGGTTCAACATCGGATTCGGCGTGGATGTCGGCGGCTTCATCCCCACCTCACCCGAGAACCGACACAGGAGCCACGAAGCTGATGGGTGCGGAGGAACCAGGCTCCGTTTCATTCGATTTGGCCGCGGCGGTCCCTGTCGAACAGTGCATGGCCGCTAGCCGCAAGTTCTTGGTTTGTGGTTCATCGTTCTTGTGTCAGGACTAAGAACTAGGAACCTGGAACTATCAACCAACATGGTTCTTGGTTCTTTGTCGGTCATCGCTTGCGGTGCTGTCGGGACGGCCGATCGTGGGCGATGATGTTGTCGTCTGGGTTGGTAGCGAAGCCGATTTTGCGGCGTTTGGGCGCGGGCGGTGGCTGCATCAACTGGCGGATGGCGTCGAAGACAACTTTGAATTGGACGTCGTATTTCTTCTCCAGATCGTCCAGCCGCCTGGCAAGGCCGGCGTTCTCGGCCAGAATCCGACGCAGGCGGACAAAGGTACGCATTATCTCGACGTTAACCTGGACTGCCCGCTTGCTGCGCAGCACGCTCGACAGCATCGCCACGCCCTGCTCGGTGAAGGCGTAGGGCAGCGCCCGGCGCGCACCGCCCCAACTTGAAGTCACAAATTGTGACTTCAAGATACGGTGCTCGTCCCGGGTCAACTGAAACATGAAGTCATCCGGGAATCGCTCGATGTTGCGTTTCACCGCCTGGACCAGGACCTTGGGTTCGACGTCATAGAGCGCGGCGAGGTCGGTGCTGAGCATGACCCGGTGGCCGCGGATGACCAGTATCGCTTGTTCGATGCGCCGTAGCGGGACCGATGGACTCGGAAACCCTCCGTCTTCCATCACCTGTCTTCCTTCATCTCGCCCTCCGTCGCTGCGCGTATTCGTAGACCGGAGTCCGAACCGTGCGGTCCGGCTTCACTCGGCGTGTACGCCGGCGGCGATCTGCCGTTCCGGCCCCGGCGGTGCTGGTCGTGTGGCGCAAACTGCTGTCGGGCAACTCGATTCGTCTTACGCTGACGCCTTTGGGTATGGGGTCGCCATGCTTCATCATGGACGTCAGGTGGCAGGCAATGGCATCATTGGCATTTTCCATTGCCTCCTGAGCAGTGGCCCCTCCCACGTGCAGCCCTTTGAGCGCGGGGCAGTAGGCAAGACACTCGGATCCGTCAGGTTCGACGACGATTTCGACGAGGAACTCTATCTTGCCGGGCACTCATTCTCCTTGTCCTTGGTTCATAGTTCTTAGTTCGTGGTTGGCCGCGGCGGCCCCTGTCGGACAGTTCTTGGTTCGTGGTTCTTGGTTCATGCCGAAGCCAGAGAAGAGGGCTTATCCACAGATTACACCGATTAACACAGATGCGAGGTCCAGGCTGAGGTAGAGGTTAAGGTTGAGGATGAGGAAAAGGTAGAGGTGGAGGTCGAGGCTAAGGCTGAGGTTGAGGCTGAGGAGGTCGTCACTTTGTCCTTTGTCCTTTGTCCTTTGTCCTTGGACTGTCGTCGGACTTCCGTCTGCGGTCGACAAGGCGGCGGCGAGACCGGCGTTGCCTTCGCTGCAGGTCCGCCAGGATCTCTCTTAGATTGTGGTGGTGCTCGGCCGCGTACTCGTCGCGGATACGCCACACTTCGGCAATTACCTCATCTTCGTACATCTTCCACCTCCTCGGCGACTCATACTACAACCTTGCCCTGTTTCAGGCCGTTACTCCTTCCCTCCGTAGGCTCAGCAGCAGCGGGCTATTGACGTTCCGGTAATCAGCTTCCGCCACCGGATAAACCGAAATCAGAACTCCGTACTTGAGGTTCAGTTCGAAGACGATGTCGGCTGTGCGGTCAATCTCGAGCGTCGGGCTGACGTCGCCTTCGAGTACGAGGGCGATGTCGATGTCGGAATCATCGGTGGCATCGCCGCGGGCCCATGAGCCGTAGAGGATGACTTGTTTCTAACGTGGTCCGTAGAGCAGTCGCAGTGCCTGCTTTACTTCGGTTAGAACAGCCTGAAGCAAGTCCGGACGAGGATGAGGGAGGTTATCCACAGATTCCACAGATTAACACAGATGGCTCGGATGAGGAACGAAGACGGAGGATCATGGACTGCAGACCGTGGACTATGGACCCGGGACGGGAGAGGGAAGAACGAGGAACGAAGAACTAGACACGAAGGACATCCACAGATTCCACAGATTCACACAGATTCCTTTGGTTCGGACAACTGGTCGAGGAAGGCCAGAAATGCCGCGAGGTCGCGTCGGACGAGCGGGCGAGCCTGAGCGAATTTCTTGAGGGCGAACTCCAAGCGATCCCAGTCGTACTCGAATGCAAAGTAGTACCGGCAGAAGTGCCGGAAGCGGAGGAGTTCCTGAAGCGGCAGAACCGTGTCCGCGGCGAGGAGGCGTGGCCGTACTCCTTCGATGCTCAGGGTCATCTTCTCTAAGAGGTCCTTGTGCCACCGCGCCGGGGCAAGGCTGTTCTCGAAGTACTCCGCAATGCGGAGAAAGACCGTCTCGAGGCACGTATAGTAGTTGCTCAGAACGCCGGTAACCAGGAAAGCGTCGGCCGCGGTTCGGGGGCCCGGCCCAAACCTTGCGAAGTACTCGTCTGCGTAGCGCTCGGTTCGTTCGAGAACCGCAAGGTGCTCGACGATGTCCTGCCTGAGGGCGGCGATTCGCGATTCAATGCTCATGGCGCAACCGGCCCTGGCTCCGAATGAGTCGGGCGAACTCGGGCTCGATATGCTCAAGCTCGACGATGTCGATCGGGAACGACGTCAGCCTTTCAGCCTCGGCCAGGAGCCGGAAGTACTCTGCCGCGCCGCCGGGCAGGCCCTCAACCGCTATGTCAATGTCCGAGTACTCGGCAAAGTGCTCGGGGTAAACAATTGAGCCCCACTGGTAGATACGGGCCGGCCGGAACTCGCGCACGATCATGGCGATTATGCGGTCGGCGTCTTGTTTTGCCTGCTCCCAGAGCCGGCGCCGGCGCTCGGCTCGCCGTTGATCACGGGCCGCCAGCCAGGCGCGGGAAGCGGAGACCAGGGAGGAGGTCGAGGCTAAGGTTGGCTTCGCCCCTGTAGGAACAGTGGAAGTCGAGGAAGAGGAGGGCTTATCCACAGATTTCGCAGATTCACTCAGATTTCTCATGGTTTCCGGAGAGGCCGTAGGGTGATCTTCCTTCAAACCGCCAGGCCCTCGCGCTCGACGTTCCGGTAGAACGGGGTAATCCGGGTGTGACTGGAGGTGAACTCGGCCAGTGAGTAGAGGATTGGAGCGATGACGACATGATGGTCGATGCTCAGGTCGCAGCAGAGGGCGGAGACTTGCTTGCGGATTTCCCGGCTGAGTTCTTCCAGCA
>CAYOCZ010000292.1:0-1941 GCA_964402475.1 uncultured bacterium
GCCGCCCTACGATGAGGGAGCCGAGCGGGCCGTACTGGGCTCCGTGCTCCTGGACGATACCCGCGTCATGGACATTTGCGCCGACACCTACGGCATCACGCCCGACAGCTTCCGCGTCCCGGGGCACCGCACGATCTACGCCGCCATGCTGGACAGTCGCAAGGCCGTGGTCCCAATCGACGTGAACCTGCTGTCCGGTAGGCTCCGGGACTCGGGCGACCTGGACACCATCGGCGGCGACGCCTACCTGGACCAGCTTTGCGACCAGACCCCGACCGCCGCGCACGCCGAATACTACGCCGCGATCGTGGTCCAGAAGCACAAGCTCAGGCGCATGATCGCCGCCCACGAGCGGGCAATCCAGGCATGCTACGACGCCGGCATGGACGCCGACCCGGACGCGATGCTGGACAGCAGCCAGTCTGAGCTGGCCCGGCTCGATGCCGAGCGCATGACGACGGAGCCGACGTGGCAGGAGACGGTGGGCGCCGTCATGGCAGATGCCGAGGCGCAGATGGAGAGCGGACGCAGGATATCCGGGCTGTCCACGGGCTTTATCAACCTGGACCGAACCACGTCAGGACTCAAACCGTCCGAAGTCACCATCATTGCCGCCATGACGAGTCAGGGCAAGACATCACTCGCCATGAACATCGCGGAAAACGTCGCGCTCGGCAAGGGGGCTCCGGACGGCAAGGGCAAGCCGGTCGGCATCTTCTCGGCCGAGATGGCGGCCAAGGCGCTGGCCAAGCGCATGCTCTGCGCCAACGCGCAGGTTGACAGCTTCCGGCTCGACCGCGGCGCCATGGCCAGAACCGAACTATCCCGGCTCGTGCAAGCCGCATCCCGCATCGGTCCCGCCCCGATCTATGTTGACGACACGGGCGGGCTCGACGTGGCCCAGGTCCGCATCCGCGCGCGCCGCTGGCGGGACAAGCACGGCATCGAACTCTTGATCGTGGACTACCTGCAACTCCTCCACGACCACGCAACGGCTAGGCAGGGGCGTCAGGTCGAGGTGTCCGAGGTGTCTGCCGGCATGAAGGCGTGCGCCAAGGAACTAGGCATCCCGGTTCTTGTGGCATGTCAGCTCAACCGGAGCCCGGATCTCGCCGGCCGCGCCGGCAAGCCCAAGCTGACGGACCTCCGGGAATCGGGCCGGATCGAGCAGGATGCCGACGTTGTGTGGCTCCTACGCCGACCGTGCCGGAACGAGAACGACCCCGACCACGCCGACAAGACGCTGGCTATTATCGACGTGGCCAAGCACCGCAACGGGCCGACCGGCGACGTGCTGATGAACTTCCTTGAGGAACTCACCCAGTTCCAGGACCGAGCGGCGCCGGGCGTGGACCGGGACAGCGGGCGGGCGCGCGAGTGGTACGAGGACGACGACCGAGCCAACGACGGAAACGAAAGGGAGGGGTGACATGCCGACAACGACCAGCCAGCCAGCCGAAACCAGGGACCAGCGCGTCGAACGCAAGACGGCCATGTACTGCCAGCTTGCGCAGACGAAGCCCAACGGAACCGAGCGCGTCATCAGGTTGCTGGTCGAGGTGATCGTGGACCTGCGGGACGGGAAGGAGACGACAGAATGAAGACCATCATTGCATCAATCGTTCTGGCGGCAACCGTAGCGTGCGGGCAGGAACCCGTCGCCATTGACATCAGCGAGATATGTCATGGGGCAACGAACATGCTCTACCTGTACCCGATGACGAACGCATGGAATACCGCTGTTGCCACAAATGTCCTTCCTGATAGTGTGGAGTACATGGTCGATCACGGCACCCTGACGAATGTGGTCAAGCAACTCGCCAAGGAAGGCCACATCTGCGCCGTCATAGGGCACCAGTGGAGGGACGGTAGGCCGGGAGAAGGGGAAGGCTCGGCCGATGGCGGCTGGTACGCAGACTATCATCCTGGGGTGTTCTACCG
>CAYOCZ010000292.1:2041-4587 GCA_964402475.1 uncultured bacterium
AGAGCCCCTGAGCGCCCCCAGGACGCATCGGCGGGCCTTACCCTCCCCTGCATACCTCCCGGACGCCCGGACGCGCTACAGGGCCAGGAAAGGCCCCTGACGGTGGGTTTCAAGCCAACTGCGCCACGTCTGCCCCGACCACTATCTCGGCCAGCCGGTCGGGGGCCAGTTTCCGGCGCCGCGGGCTCCGCCATAGGGTTGTCCGGCAGACCGGGCAGGACTTCGGGGCCATGGTCTGCCGCGGAATCCACGGCTTGCCCGGTGCCGATCCGTGCCCACACCGGTTGCAGACCAGGGTCCTGATTCTCAGCGTCTTGCTCACTTCGCGCCCCCTTTATCCTGTCTCACTGTCTCAAAAGTGTCTCACCGTGTCGCGAACGGGCCAGGGCGCTACCCCCGGCCCGCCGCCTTCAGAGACGGGACTTACCTCCGCCTTGATGTCTTGGCTCGCTCGGTGTCCCGTTTCTCTCTGTGTCGGTTGTCGCCCCCATCGCACGCCCCCATCGCCAGGAGCACCGGGACGCTGGCGAGCTGGAACCACATCCAGACCGTCAGTAGGTGGGCGGTCATGCCACCCGTCCGCGCTTGCCGATGTCATCCGATATGTCCGCGTGCCGCGCCGCATCCCGCGAGGCGTAGTGGTACCGCCTGACGGTAGTCACGGCCACATGCCCGGACCAGACCGTCGCGCCCCACCGGCCCCGTGCGTCGCGCTTCACGCTCGACGTTACCACCTGTCCGTTGCAGTCCCTCGTTGTCATCTTCCAACCCTCCCGCCGCCCACCTTCGCCCAGTGTGCGGCCGCTCGGGATTCGTTGCGTCACACTCCAAAGCTATGCCCGACCGGTATCAACTGCTCCGGGCGCTTCGGGCTCGCCTCTTCCCTCAGTCGTCGCAACTGAGGGAGCAGGTCCGGCATTTCCGTCTCGGCGTACCACGTCGCGTTTGTCAGCCAAAACGCGCGCGCCATCGTCGGCGCACAACTCAGCGCCCGCACGAAGCCATTGAACAGGCCCCGGCGCGTCTTGTAGTTGCACGGATTGCCTGGAAGCGTCATTCCCCCACCCCGGCTTTCGCCAGGGCGGCGCGGGCGGCGGCAATGGCGTCGCAGTACGAACAAGGCCCGGCGTCGCCCCCGTGACCATTGTCTGCCTCGTATCGGTGGGACTCTTCCAGCATGTCGGCAGTGTGCGCCAACGACGCGGCCAGCTCCGGCGCGGAGGCGTGCAACGTGCAATCCTCCATCCTCAGCCCGTTCTCGTCGCGCACAAGTCGACAGCCGCAATCCCCGACGTGTTCACTCCTGCTCATCTCCCCCCCCTTTTTCTGCCCGCGTATCAGGCCCACGGGCGGGCTCTCGGTCGGTTGAGGTCGTTACTTAACCGCCTCGATCATAGCGCCGAGGTCCGCCCCCAAGTCGGCCTTATACCACTGCACGAACTCCCACAGCAGCGCCGACTGGTCATAGACTTGGCACTGGGCGGAGTACTTCCGCCACAGCTCGTAAATCGCTTCCGGGGCCTTCCCGGTCAGGTCGGCCAGTTTGCCCACCTTGGCCTGAAACGTTGCGTGTGTGTCCGTGAGTGCCATTGCCTTTACCCTCCCCCGCCCACCGGTCCCCGTGCGCGGATGCTCGGGGATTGTCGTTGCTATTCAGCGCATCCAGCCGGATGCACGGTTCCGCAACTGCTGCAAGTGCTTGTATTCTCGGCGTACTTCTCAGCGTCTTCCAGGTCGAATATCACCCGGCGCATAATGGTGCGGGCGTCTGACACGGCCTTCCGTGTCCTGTGCATCGTGACCGTATCTTCAAGCAATTCCGCGCCAATGGCTCCCGCTTCGGCTACCCGGCACAGCACGTCCAGGTCGTTCAGCAGCCGTTCCGTTCGTTCACGTGTCGTCATCGCGTTCCCCCTTTAGCCTGTCTCGTTCGTTCGGTCCTACTCCTGCCCCGTCGCCCTGGCGATCGCCGCACGGGCCGCCTCGATCACAACCAGCGTCTCCGACAGCCAGGGCGACAGGTCCGTGGCCGGCAACCCCGCCGTCAGCGCCTGCCGTGCCGTGGCCTCGGCCCGCGCAACATCGCCCAGTTCCAACATCGCCCGCAGCGCCTCGGCCAGCTCCGGCACCGCCTCCGGATTGATCCCAGCGCACCCGTTCACGCATGCCACGATACGGGCCGCGTTGGCCTCGGCCTCTTCCTCGCTCACTCGATGATTAGCCGCAACGTGTTCGTCGGTCTCGTCATCTGCCGACAATGCCGTTGCGATATGCAATCGGGCGGCATCGGGAAAACTCGGCGTTGCCAGCGGTCCTATCACTCTGTGCTGCCGTCGCCATGGTTCTGAAGTGTGCTTGCTCATCTCTCCCCCTTGCCCCCGCTCTCGTGTTGCCCGCCTTTATCCTCCGCCTCAAGCCCCATCTGCCGACGCTGACGCCCCGCCAGTGCGACAGCCACCGCTACCGCTACCCCGGCCGACCGCCAGACCGCAACCCCGCCAGCGTCGTAGTGGACAACACGCCACTCCCGCCTGTACGGCTCGGTC
>CAYOCZ010000293.1:0-4577 GCA_964402475.1 uncultured bacterium
GTGTGGTTCAACGGGTGGCTGGCGGGGGTGCTGGACCCGGCGACGGGCGGCGTATTTGCGGCGGGGTCTGCTGCGAACGAGGAGGAGTTCAAGGCCGCGCTGAAGGCGGCGACGGCGAAGGAAGGAAAGGAGGAGACTTGACTACGAAGGTGAAACGGAAGGGAGGCGTGAGACAGACGGCGCGAGGCGCGGCATTGGCGGCCTTCAAAAAGACATGCAGGGCGGCGTTGAAGAAGGCGACACTGGCCTATTCGCGGGAGGTCAGTATCGCGTCAGGGGTCTACAGACAGGCGTTGGATGTGGCCGATGGCAAGAAGGCCCCGCGGAAGCACCCGCTCGACGACGGTTGGGATGGGGGATGAGGATGCCTCACGAGGTTTCGGCGTGGGGGTGAAAGGGAGAAAGAGTGGGGACTGAAAGGAGGCGATATGAACGCGAAGGAAGCAGCGGGAAAATGCAAGGAATATGCGGACTATGAGTATCGACAAGACATGCTTTGCCCGCACTTTGGAACGGAGACGTTTGAGCGAGTCATCCAGCAGGCCATCGACGAGGGGAGGGCGGAGTTCCAGGCCGAGGTCAAGGCGCTGACGCAAGCGGTGAATACCGTCCAAGATGAGCGGGCCGCGAGTTTCAAGATGCTTGCCGAGAAAGTCGGCGGGGTCGGCCTGACTGAGTATCAGGCAGAAGTGGACTTGGAGATTGCGGGCCGGATAGAGGCGCTCAAGGCCAAGGTCAAGCGGCTTTACCAGGAGATTGGGATTGTGGCTATTGACCGCGACGCGCGCAAGGACGAGGTCGAGCGGCTCAGGGCCGAAAACGACGTGTTTCACGACTGGTATGCCTATCATCTGGACATAAAGGATTTTGAGGCGTTGACCGAGACGTTGCAGGCGCTCGACGCGGCGAAGGCCGGAAAGGAGGACTGACATGACAGAGATAGTAGACCGAGCGGTCGAACGGTTGAGGAACCACTTCGACGGTATGATGGCACATCTGCGTCCCGCGACGGCGAGAGGTATTGTCCAGGAAGCGGTGGACGAGGCGACGAAGGAACTGAAGGCCGAGGTCAAGCGGCTCCTGTCTCACCTGTGGGCGGTGCGGCCAGACGAGGACGGCAATGGGGGTGAGACATGGGAACACTTCGCGGCTGACGTTGACATGGGGAGGTTGGTAGCCGAAGGCGAGGTTGATCGGCTCAAGGCCGAGGTCGAGCGGCTGACGATACTTGTGCGAAGACTGGAGAAGATGGTCGGGTGTACATGCAAGCGCAGTTGGCCCCGTGCTGGACACCACCAACCCGAGGAATGTGTAATAGCGATAGTCCACACCGCTCTCGACGCGGCGAAGGCCGGAAAGGAGGCGACGTGAAGTATTGGGATGCGATGGTCAATTTCTTTGTCGGCTGTACGCCGGTGACTGAGGGATGCGCGCAATGCTGGGGGGAGCGGGAGGAGGACGGGCGGTTCCGGCACCTGGGCCGGTGCCTGACATGCGCGGAACTGACGGGGGCGCAGTCGGGGCCTCCGGCAGTCCTGGACGACAAAGGCGCACCGTATTTCTGGCGCGGCCCGTCGCGGCAATGGAAGGGGGAATGGGAGAAGCCGTTGCACTGGAAGAAACCGCGCGTGATTGCGGCGGGGTTCCGCACGGACTTGTTCCACGAGGCTATTTCGGCGGTAGACCTCATGCGGGTGCTGAAGATCATAGGAGACACAGATCGACACATTTTCGTGGTCACGACGAAACGACCTGAGCGAATGTTGAAAGTCATGTTGGGACTGGGTCAGAATATATTTGGCAACCTCTGGCTCGGGGTGTCGGCCCACGACCAGGCGACGGTGGACGCGGCCTGCGACGTGCTACTGCAACTGGCGCAGGGCGGCTGGCATACGTGGCTGTCGCTTGAGCCGTGCTTGGGGTCGGTCTCACTCCTCAACATGCTGGGACGACCTCTTGAGCAGGCGACGGTGGCGGAACAGAGAACCGTGGATGACGTATTCGGTGAGCGGTTCTACAATCCCAGGACGAGCCTGAATGCTCAGATGGCATTGGCCATGCAGAAGGAGCGTCTTGGCGGCGTGATCGTGGGCGGCGAGTCGGGCAAGAACGCGAGGCCGATGAACCCGGAGTGGGTGCGGAAGATTCGGGACGATTGCGCGGCGGCGGGCGTGCCGTTCACGCTGAAACAGTGGGGCGACAACACTGAAGCCGTACGGCGGCTTGAGGACGCAAGATTCACGGTCGGCGGCTTGCCCATCCTCGCCGGCCGGACGCACTGGCAGTTGCCCTGGGCAAAGGAGGAGACGAGATGAACGCGAAGGAAATCTTGAAGGCGTGGCTCACGGAACGCGGGTACGACGGTCTGTGGAATGGGTCGGAAGAATGCGCGTGTCTGGTCGGAAACCTGGCGCCGTGCGAGGGCGATCCCGGCAACTGCGAGCCGGGATACAAGGTGACTTGCAGCGGTCCGCGATGCGATTTCTGCCGCGAGTCGGGTTGGCACATGCAGTCACAGAAGCCGATTGGCGGCGGCGACACGGTGGAATGGAAACGAGAGGGGCCGGGCCGTTGGAGGGGTCAGGTAAAGAAGGGGGCCGCGGTCAATGCGGCGGACGCAGAGCGGAAGCCGCCGGTGCCGTGCGGGCCGGAGGCGTCGTGAACGGGAAAGCGGGAGTTAACTGAGGAAAGGAGAAGGACGATGACTCGCTATGCGAGGGGCACAGAGGTTCCGGTTTCACGGTCGGAATCCGAGGTCAAGCAAACACTCGTTCGATATGGCGCCGACGATATCGTGACGGGGTCGAGTTCGCGTCAGCGCCGGGCGTTCGTGCAGTTTCACTACCGCGGGTTTCCGGTCCAGGTGAATGTTCCGCTGCCCGATCCGCGATGCAAGAAATACGCCTTGACGCCAGGCCGAGGTTCGCTGCGGAATCCGGCGGCCACTGCGCGATTGTGGGAGCAGGATTGCCGGCAGCAGTGGCGCGTGCTCTTGCTGCTCATCAAAGCGAATCTGGAGGCGGTCGAGAACGGGATTCTGAAGCCGGAGGAGGTGTTCCTGCCCTGGCTCATGTTGCCGGATGGGAGCACGGTGGGACAGCGCATGTGCCCGGGGATCCCGGGTGCTCTTCAGAGCGGGAAGATCAGGGCGTTGCCGTTTCCGGGCAGTGAGGATGGAGGGACTGAGAGATGACGAATCGGCTCGAGATCGACTGCTACATCGAGGCGAATGTGAAACTCCCGATGACGCTGAGTGACTATGAGCGGCGGCAGATTGTGGAGATGGGCAAAGTTCCGCGCCGAATCTGTCGAATGATCGGCGGGATGCTGGCGAACGGAATCGTCATTGAGCAGGATCGCATTACGGGGCCGTGGGCTATCACGGACATTTCAGATGCAGATGCCCCAGATTTCAGTATCCATGCGGAGTTCTATCCGAAAGAGGGGAAGTGATGATGCGTGGAATGTTTCCGAGGGGACAAGGACCGGACTGGTTTGGAAAAAGGAGGAAGGCGATGATGAAGAAGAAGTTGGTGGATGTGACGAGCGATGTGAACTACGCGCCGGACGGAGTCGCCGAGGCGGCGCGGGCGTTTCCGGTGGCGCAACTGCTGCAGATCGATCCGGGGTTGCTGGTGCCGACGCCGGACAATGCGCGGGCGAAGATCGACAAGAAGAGCGCGAAGTACCAGGAACTCCTTGCGAGCGTGCGTGTCGAGGGGGTGCGGGTGCCGGTGGCGGCGCGGCCGTTCCTCCCGGAGCAATCCGCAGATGTCGCAGATGGACGCAGATATGACTTGCGGTACGGGGAGCGGCGGCGGGAGGCGGCGATCGACGCGGGCCTGGCGACAATCCCGGTCCTGGTGTACGAGGGGCTGTCGGACGAGCTGGCCTACGAGATGACGTTCATCGAGAACTCGCACCGGGACGATCTGAAGCCGGTCGAGCTGGGGCGGTCGGTGATGACGGACCTGGCGAAGCACGGGAACGACGTGCGGGCGGTTGCGGCGCGGTACGGGCGAAGCGTGGAGTGGGTGCGGACGATCGCCAAGCTGCGGGATCTGTCGCCGGCCGTTGCGGCGAAGGTGGAGACGGACGCGAAGTTTGCGCTGTGGACGACGGCGCACCTGGTGGTGCTGGCGCAGTTGCCGGCGGCGGTGCAGGAGCAGTTCGTCCGGGAGCGGTGCAAGTATCGGGCGGACCAGACGGTGAAGCGGCTCGAGCAGCAGATCAATGCGGATTATCGGCGGCTGCTGTCGAAGGCGCCGTTCGATGTGGAGAATCCGGTGCTGGCGCCGAAGGTGGGCCCGTGCAGCGAGTGCAAGCGGCGGGAGAGCCGGGTGAGCAAGCTGTGGGAGGACGATGACACGGGGGTGACGCCGGCGACGGACCGGTGTCTGGATCCGGCGTGCTGGCAGGCGAAGATGGCGGCGCACATGAGGGGGCTGGCGACCGCGCTGAAGGCGAAGGGGCATGAGGCGGTGTTCGGCCGAACGGAGTTCGTCGGCAATTACGAGACGGAACAGCGGCTGAAGGTCCAGTTCGGCGAGGTGGTGGCAATCGACAAGTACGACTAC
>CAYOCZ010000294.1:0-4572 GCA_964402475.1 uncultured bacterium
ACACCCGGCCCGACCCTTCCTCTAGCTAAGTTACACACGAATGAGCATACTACCCGAGAGCAACGCTCGCTTGACTCCCGCCACGTGCCTGCTACAATCGCACCGGCGCCGGCGTGGCTCAGTCGGTAGAGCAGCGGTTTCGTAAACCGCAGGTCGTCAGTTCGATTCTGACCGCCGGCTTTGTGTCTTGTCTCTCGGCACGGGCCAATACCGACCTTGACTCTAGTCGCCTATCCAATATCCTGACCCTGTCTCAAGCATGACTGATCGCACATCTGCCTTCGACAAGACGCTGTTCATCGTGTACTTGGCTGCGCTGGTGGCCGTTGGCGTGGCGGGACGGGGCCATGAACGTGCTGTCGGCAAACTAGCACTGATGCCGCTGGGTTTCGCGGCAATGCTCGCCCGCAGTCGAGATCCGCGGCGAGAGGTCGAAGAGCAGTCGGCATTTCAGGGCGCCGAGCGCACCCAGGCCGAGCGACGCGCCGGTGCGGCGTTCGACAGCTTCGCCGATTCCAGCCCGGTCAGCATCGAGCTTTTCTCGCCGGATGGTAAGCCACTGTCCAGCAACAAAGCAGCCGAGCGCCTGCTCGGCAAGGTCCCACCGCCTGGTATACCGCTCTTTGATGAACGCGGGCTAAAGCGGGCCGGACTGCTCGAACCGCAGCTGCGGCGCGTACTGGCCGGCACGCGGGTTGAGACGCCGCCGACCTGGTACGACCCGACTGAAATCGGCCTACCGGGTATTCCCGGCCGCAAGGTCTGCTTCCGTGCTACGGTCTTCCCGATGCTGGATAGCGAAGGCACGGTCACGCGTATTGCCGTGATGCACGAAGACCTGACCGAGTTGAAGAAACTGGAACAGGAGCTCAAAGAAGACGCCGGACGCTTCGCTGCTGCCCCGTCTTCACACGAGGCCGAACCCCCGCCGGGCGTCGATGCCCGCGACATCGAGTTCCAGCGCCGCAAGCTGGAGGCGGCACTGCGCGAGAACGAGGAACGTTACCGGTCTCTCGTCGAATCGGCGCGCGGCTATGTCATTGCACGCTTCTCCGAGGATGGACACATACTCGCCATAAGCCCGGCGATTGAGGAGTTCTGGGGGATCAAGCGCGATACGATAGTCGTGGACAACCTCGCCTTCTTCAGCCGTATTCACCCCGAGGACATCGAGCTAGTCAAGTCGACCGAGGCGTCGGCCCGGAAGACCGGGTCGTATCCGGACGGCTACCAGTTCCGGGTCATACACATGACGACCAATGCCGTGCGCTGGATGGCGGTCCACGGCTCGGTCAGCACGTACGGCGGCAAACGGGCCTTCGACCTGTTGCTCTTCGATAACAGCGAGTCGCGCAGGATCGAGGACGAGCTGCACGAGCGGGAGCGGAACATCGCCGCCATGGTTACCAGCACCGACGATGGCGTATTCACGATGGACAAGGAGTGGACCATCAGGGACTGGAGTCCGGGCGCCGAGAAGGAAACTCGGGTAGCAGCGCCTGAGGCGGTCGGCAAGCGGCTGTGGGAGGTCTATCCGGACCTTGAGAAGAGCGGCTTCGGCCCGGTCTACCGGAAGGCGCTGCTGGAGCGCACGCCCCAGTACCATGAGGGCTTCTATCAGGATGGCCGCGAGAAGTACGCCGGCTGGTTTGCCGTTTCTGCCTACCCTCACGGGACCGGCATTCTGGTGATGATCCGCAATGCGTCGCAGCGGAAGCGGGCCGAACTGGCCTGGCGCGAAGCGGATGCGAAGCTGAAGGCCCTGCTCGAAGCTCCCGGCATGGTTGTCACAATCAAGGACCACAACCTGCGCTACACCTTGGCCAATCCCGACGCGATGAAGATGATGGGTGCGAATGCGGGCGACTCGGCCATCGGCAAGACCGATCTTGAGATCTACAACTCCAAGATCTCTGCACTCATCACCTCCCACGACCGGCAGGTGCTGGAACGCGGCCAGCCGGTGGAGCTGGAAATCTCACTGCCCGACGGAACCAGCGCTGATGCCGCCTGGTACCACCTGAGCAAGCAACCGTTGCTCGACCCAACCGGCACGGCTGTCGGAGTTCTCGATGTCGCCTACGACATCACCAGCCGTGTGCGGGCGCAGCAGGAGTTGCTGGGCCGCCGCGAGTACCTGGAGAGACTGCTGGGAGAACAGACCCAGTCCCTGCGCCAGGCGCAGGAAGAACTAACTCGCTGGCCCCGGTGACAGCAACGGCGTGAGGCCGCCGAAAATGGCCAGTCGCTCCGGTCGTGAAGCTGAGGCACGGCAATCCCGGAGCCCGTCCCGGGTTACATCCGCGCTCCCAAGGTCTGAAGCCCTCAGCCGATTCACTACGAAGTACTCACTCCTGCTCATCCTGCTGGTCATAGTCGGCGCGCTTGCGATGCGTGTCTCGGACCTCAAAGCCGACCCTCAAGTGGACATGAAGTCGGGCCTGGTTTGGAGCTTAGGACCGTACACTGACGAGGCACTCGATGCGTATTCCGCGCGCAACATGGTCCTCTATGGGCGTTGGCGCGTGGATGACCTCTTCCCGCTGGTCGTCTACCCGCTGGTCAACTACCTGATGGTGCTGATCTTCAAGCTCTTCGGCATGGGGTTCATCCAAGTCAAGCTACTCTCACTCCTCGCCAGCGTTGCTTCGGTCCTTGCCATCTACCTGCTCGTGAAAGAAGATGCCGGGCGCCTTGCCGGGCTGCTGGCCGGTCTGGCGTTCGCCACGTCCTTCCCGTTGACGATGTATGGCCGGTTGGGACTGGTTGAACCAGTGCAGATTCTCTTCCTGTTGCTTACCGGCCTCTGCTACGTGCGCGGGCTCAGGCGCCCGTCGTTGATGGGTCTGGCCGGACTGCTCGCTGCGTCTACCATCCTGCTGGTCAAGGTATCCGCGGCCTTCATCGCGCCGGCGCTGGTTATCGCCGTCGCTTGGGAGCTCTACTCTGCCCGCAAGGACCGTGCCGCCGTTCGGGTCATGCTTCACGGAATCGGCTGGGGGCTGGCCGGAGTCGCTGCGGCGCTCGTCATCTGGCTCGCCATCGTATTCCTTCCCCACCGCGCCGACTACTTCCAGTACGTGCTGCACCACTCGCTGGAGTCGCCCGCCGGCCATCCCAATGGAATCGTCGAGTACCTGCTCAACACCTTCACGGTCGGCTACTGGACCGGACTCATGCCGCGTCTCTCATGGGTCGCGCTCGTTGGCTTCGTCACGTTGCCGATGCTGGCGGTCGGCCGCAGGCCGGCCCTGCGCTACCTCGGCCTCTGCTTCACGCTGGCCGCGTTGATGCTCGGGTACATGAACTACCGTCCGGACCGGTACGAACTCGTCCTGCTGCCGACGCTCATAGCGGGTTTCGCCGTCACCCTAGCTCGAATCATCGAAACCGGTGCCCTGTTACCCCGACTGCGACCGACACTCATCAAGACCGGGCTCTACACCCTCTGGCTCTGGATACTGACAACGCAACTCGGGGGCTACACTAATGGCTTCTGGGGTATGGCGCGTCCCAAGAGCGACCCCGACGCGCTGGTCCTGACGTTCACCGTCGCTGCCGCAACCAGCATCCTCGGCTACCTCGTCATGCGGGTTGCCAAGAACGGAATCACCATCCGGCCGCTGGCAATACGCTCGGCCATTGCCATCATCCTTCTCTTGCTGGCGGTGCGGCTCGACTTCGCCCAATATTCCCGATGGTTCGGATCCCGCACGCATGTCATGGTGGAGTCTGGAGCCGACCTGGACAATGCACTGCCGGCGAACGCGGTGGTGGTCGGCAACTGGGGGCCGGCGCTGCTCGTCGGGTCAAAGCACCGCGCCGTGGCGATGACCGATTGGGCAAACTCGGACGACCCGGTAGGCAGGTTCGGGGCAACGCATCTGGTTTCTCTTGAGGACGGATCCGACTTCAAGCTGTTCAGTCGGCTCTACCCCTACATGATGCACCGAGCCGAGGTCTTTCGACGATACGAAATCGATGGAATCCCGCTGTTTGTCTACACGCTGCCAAAGCGCGGCGAATAAGCGAGCCGGCCCGAACGGACCCAAAGTCCGAGTCTACGCGGTGTCTCGATCATCCGGCCCCATCCGGGTCACGCATCGGCCGAACTGACCTCACAACGTGCGCAAGGAAGAACAGCATCGTCAGCTATCGTCAGCCGCCGATTTCACGGAGTCGCCAGGCGCTGTTCAGACCGTGTCCGCGAGCGACTCGCGACCGCAAACCTTACACTTCCTTCTCTTCGGCGAGAAGAGCGCGGCGAGTGCGAAGAAGGCGGTCGCCACGATGACAATCGCCGCCCCGGACGGGATGCCAAGCGCATAGGAAATGACTAGCCCAGCGACACAGGACACGACGCCGGTAATCCACGACAGGACGAACATCATGCCGTAGCGGTGCGTCAGCTGGTATGCGGTCGCGGCCGGCGTTACGAGCAGCGCTTCGACGAGGATGATACCGACGGTCTTGAGCGATACCACGACCGTGAGCGCGAGCAACCCGAGCAGCAGGGCGGCGAGCGCGCCGGTCGGCAGCCCGCTCGCCTCCGCCATCTCTTCATCAAAGGTC
>CAYOCZ010000295.1:0-4572 GCA_964402475.1 uncultured bacterium
CCGCTTCTTCGTCCGCGACGCCGTTGCCCCGCCGACGAACCACTGAACTATGCTCTACCGTGACGCGGGCGTCGATATCAGCGCAATGGACGCGGTCAAGCGCCGGATTGCAGCTATCGCCCGCTCGACCTACGGACCGCAGGTCCTCTCCGAAGTCGGCCTTTTCGGCTCGCTCTGCCGGATCCCGAAACTGCGCGACCCGGTGCTGGTGGCCAGTTGCGATGGCGTCGGCACCAAGCTGGTGGTGACCCGGCTCTGCGGCCGCTACGACACCGTCGGCATTGACATCGTCAACCACTCAGTCAATGACATCCTAACTCTGGGGGCGCGCCCGCTCTTCTTTCTTGACTACATCGCCCACTCGAAGCTGGCGCCCCAATCCCTGCTCGAAATCGTCCAGGGCCTCGGCAAGGCCTGCCGTGACAACGGCTGCTCGCTGGTCGGCGGCGAGACTGCCATGATGCCCGACATCTATCGACCGCGCGACTTCGACCTGGCCGGCTTCATCGTCGGCACGGTCGAGCGGCGCCGCATCGTCGATGCCACCCGGATTTCACCGGGCGATGCCGTCATCGGCCTCCCATCCTCCGGGCTGCATACCAATGGCTACTCGCTCGCGCGCCGGGTGCTATTCGACAAGGCCGGGCTCAAGGTCGGCTCGCGAGCCAAAGGCCTGTCCCGGCCGCTCGGCGAGGAATTGCTGCGCCCGCACCGCTCGTACCTGAAGCCGGTCTATCCCGTGCTGGCTCGAGTCCACGCGCTTGCCCACATCACCGGCGGCGGGTTCTACGACAACATCGCCCGCCTGCTGCCTCGCGAAGTCTCAGTCGTCATCCACAAGTCGAGCTGGCGCCCTCTGCCGATTTTCCGGCTGATTCAGCGGCTGGGCAGCGTACCGGACGAGGAGATGTACCGCACGTTCAACATGGGCATGGGCATGGTGCTCCTGGTCGCGCCAAAGCAGGTGAACCGAATCCTCGGCTCAATCCCGGGCAGCCGCGTTATCGGCAAGGCCGTTCGCGGTACGTTCGGCGTCTCCGTCACATAGGCTCGGCGGTCCGAACCCGGACCACTAGACCCTCAAACCCCTGGACTCTTGGTTCCCCTATCCTCTGGGATGGAACGTCCGATGCGTCTCTCTCAAGTACTCGCGGTCAACGTGGGTGTAGATCTGGGTCGTGACGATGCTCGAGTGCCCGAGCATCTCCTGTACCGCCCGCAGGTCTGCCCCGCCCTCAAGCAGGTGCGTGGCGAACGAGTGCCTAAGCGTATGAGGGGTGACGCGGCGACTGATTCCGGCCAGCCCGACGCACGCGCGCAGTATCTTAAGGAACCCCATCCGCGACAGCCTGCCCCCGCGATAGTTCAGGAACAGCGTGGGGCTCGTCTTCTTGCCGGCGTAGTGGGGCCGGGCTGTGCTCAAGTAGTCACGAACCGCGTTCACCGCCGGTTGTCCCAGCGGCACCACGCGCTCTTTGCTTCGTTTGCCCATGACGCGCAGGAACCCGTCGGCAAGCGACACGCTGCCCATGCCGAGACCCAGCAGCTCCGATACCCGCAGTCCGCTGCCGTACATGACTTCCAGCATGGCGCGGCTGCGCAGCGCCCAGAACCGGTCCGGGGCGCTGCCCCCCGCCTCGATCAACTTCGTCACCTCGTCTTGGGTCAGGACGCCCGGCAGCTTGCGCCGCTGTTTGGGCAAGTCGATGTCGTCGGCCGGATTGGCTGCAAGCCGTTGCTCCGAGGCAAGGAAGCGGTAAAACAACCGGATGGATACGAGCTTGCGGGCGACGGTGGTGGTGGCCAAGCCCGCGCTGCCGAGCTGCCGGGCGTAAGCGTGGAGCATCTGGCGGCTCGTCGCCGCCGGCCGCTCGGCTGCCGCGGTCATCGCCAGGAAGAACTGCCTCAGGTCAGCCAGGTAGCAGTCAACCGAGCCCCGGGTGACACTCCGCTCAACCAGCAGGTAGCTGCCGAAGCGCTCGAGCAGCCTGCCGGTCTGCTCAGGCAGCCGGAGGTTCGAGCTCCGGCCGGCTGATGACCGTGCCCCGTCGGAAGCGGTCATCCGACTCCGGATGGTCTTCATTGTAGTGCAGCCCTCTTGACTCGGGTCTTCGCAGCGCGCACTCGACGACCAGCTGCGACGCTACCAGCAGGTTGCGCAACTCGATGCCGGCCACCGACCGCCTGAGCCCGTCGGCCTCGGCCGCCAGCGCTGCCAGTTCGCGGCGGGCTTCAGCCAGCCCGGCGTCGGTTCGGACGATGCCGGCGCTCTGCCACATGCGGCTCTGGAGGCGTTGGCGCAGTTCAGCAGCCCGCGCGTCGTCCTCGGTGCCCCGGGACCCAGACTCCGAACAGCGGACTGCGGACTTCGGACTGCCGACTTCGGCGTTCCCGCCTTCCTGCCCAGCGCGCTCCGCGGCCCGGTCGGCCATGACCAGGGCCTCGAGCAGCGAGTTCGAGGCCAGTCGGTTGGCGCCGTGAAGGCCCGAGCAGGCGCACTCGCCGGCAGCGAAGAGACCCGGGACAGACGTCTCGGCCCGGTCGTTGGTTTCGATTCCGCCGCAAATGTAGTGTGCGGCCGGCACGACGGGTATCGGCTCCCGCGTGATGTCAATGCCCAGCCTCAGGCAGGTCTCGCTGATGTTCGGGAACCGGACACGCAGCCGCTTCGGGTCGAGGTGGGTGGCGTCCAGCAATACGTGGTCTCCGCCGCGCACTCTCAGCTCGCTGGCGATTGCCCGGGCGACCACGTCGCGCGGCGCCAGTTCCGCATCCGGGTGGTAGTCGGGCATGAACGCATGGCCGTCACGGGTTCGAAGGATTGCACCCTCGCCCCGGACTGCCTCGGAAATCAGGAACGCCCTGTCCTCGAGCCGGTGCCCGTAGAGCGATGTCGGGTGGAACTGCACGAACTCCATGTCCGCGATTCTCGCGCCGGCTCGAAACCCCATAGCAATACCGTCGCCGGTCGCAATCCGAGGATTGGTCGTGTGCTGCCACGCCTGGCCAATCCCGCCGGTCGCAAGCAGGCATACGCGCGCACGGACCAGTTCGACGGTGCCGTCTGAAGTGTCTAGCGCCATCGCTCCGCGGCACCGGCCGCCATCGTCCAGGACCAAGTCGATGGCGAAGTGCTCTTCGAGCATCGTCACGTCCGGGTGCGACCTCGCCGCCCGGAGCAGGCCGTGTTCGATCTCCAAGCCGGTGAAGTCGTGCGCGTGGACTATGCGGCGGCGCCGATGCCCGCCTTCCTGTCCAAGGTCGAAGTGCTCGGTTCCTGAGCCGTCGGCGTAGGTGTCGAACGGCACGCCGAGGCCGTAAAGCTCGCGCACGAGCCGGGGCCCGGACTTGGTAACGAATCTGACAACATCGGGGTGGGCGATGCCGGCGCCGGCCCGCAGTGTGTCCTCGTAGTGGAGTTGGGAACTGTCATCCGATTCCACCGCAGCGGCGATGCCGCCCTGGGCGTAGTTCGTGTTCGACTCGGAGTCTTCTTTCTTGGTGATGAGGACGACTTTGCCCTGCCGGCTCGCCCGATAGGCGAACCAAAGCCCGGCCATTCCCGATCCGATGACGAGGAAGTCGGTCTTGCGGTCGCTGCTCATCGGCTGTCCGCCCTGGTGCGGGGCACGCGAACCTTGACCGTGCTGCGACGCGTCAATCCCCGGGCTTCAGATACGGTAGCAGACCTTGATGCCGGGCTCGGTGTCCCCGGGGCGGAACTCAACCCGCCGTGTGGAGCCGTCCCTTCCGGCAAAGAACGCGCAGTCGACCACGCTTGCCAGCCGGTTCAGCAGCAGTGCCCCAACCACGAACTGCGCGTTCAGCGCAGCGGTTCGGCCCGACCTCCTGGTTCCCCAGTAGTCGTAGCGAGACGAGTCCGAGCTCCAATTCCAGGCTTTCGCATCGAAGTAACCCTGGCTCAGATAGTATGCGTGCTGTCGCTCCGGGTCATCCGGGTATATGTCCCGCGCATCTGCCCGCACGCCCTCATTGTACTGGTCGGCATTGTCGTATTGCGCCAGCGCCCGGTAGTAGCGCGACTCCCTGACGGTCAGGTCCGCCCCCGCCTCGCGTCCGGCAAAGAGACGCGCGTCATGCTCGCGGGCCGAACTGTACCATGAGAACCCGCCCCAGAGCGCCCAGAGGCTACCGTCGAACCAGAGCAGGGCCTCGCCGCGCTTCGCGCTGCCCAGGATCATCTGTCCGGTCCCGGGCAGGGCCATCGACGCGAGAATCGCGCGGCCGCGCGGTGACGGCTTGGGCACGGGCACACCGACCGACGGCTTGATTCCGACTATCAAAACAAGAAGTGTACTCCACATCATGATCGCTCCCTCATTCTATGATAACCTTGCGGCAATCAAGCGTGGCGCCATCTCCTGCTACCACGAAGTAAGTGCCGGGACTTATCCCCTGCAGGTCGAATCCGGAACGGTCGGCAGCTGAAACCCGTCGCACCTGCCTGCCCGTGGCGTCGTAGAGGGAGGCAACGCTACTCGGCGTCCCTAGGCCGGTCTGGAGCCGCCCACGCCGCCCCACGATGCTCTGCCGACCCGCGCCCCTCGTCCC
>CAYOCZ010000296.1:0-4559 GCA_964402475.1 uncultured bacterium
GCAATCCCCGGCTCGGCACGCCGGACAACACCGCGGACTTGAACCTTGCCGTGCAAATGACCATTGACCGCGCCATCTTCCTGCGCATCTGCGAAGACCGGGGCATCGAAGACTACGGCACCCTACAGAACCTCATCGGCAAACCCGGCGTCTATCGCCGGCTGATGGACCGGTTCGAGGACGCGGACAAACGCTACAACTCCGGCCTGTTCGACTTCCGCAAAGACACGGTCACCCCGTCCCTGAAGATTGACGACAAGCTCCTCTCCGACATTCTCTCTGAACTCTACCCGCCCAAATCGCCCTACGAGTTCTCGGTCATCGGCATCGAAATCCTCGGCGAGGTCTACGAACAGTTCCTCGGCAAGGTCATCAAGCTCACCGACGGCCATCGAGCCAAGGTCGAGGACAAGCCCGAAGTCAGGAAAGCCGGCGGCGTCCATTACACGCCCCAGTATATCGTCAGCTACATCGTCAAGAACACCATCGGCAAGCTGATTGCGGGCAAGACCCCGGTCGAGATTGCCAAACTCGCCTTCCTCGACAAGTCCTGCGGCTCCGGCTCCTTCCTCATTGGCGGCTACACCTGCCTGCTTGACTACCACCTCGACTGGTACGTCAAACATGACCCGGCCAAACGGCCCAATGAAGTCTTCGCCATCCGTCCCGGCGAATACCTGCTCACCACCGCCGAAAAGAAGCGGATACTCCTCAACAACATCTACGGCGTGGACATTGACCCGCAGGCCGTCGAAGTCACCAAGCTCAGCCTCCTGCTCAAAGTCCTCGAAGGTGAGAACCGAGAGACTATCAACACCCAGCTTAAACTCTACCACGAACGCGCGCTGCCCAACTTGGACTCCAACATCAAATGCGGCAACTCGCTCATTGACTCCGACTTCTATCGCGGCCGGCAGGGCGGCCTGTTCGACGCCGACATCCGCCGCGTCAACGCCTTCGACTGGCACAAAGCCTTTCCCGAAGTCATGGCCCGGGGCGGCTTCGATGCCGACATCGGCAACCCGCCCTACATTCGTATACACAGCCTTGTGGACCACCAACCGCTGGAGGTTCGCTATCTGCAACGTGCGTACCGGTCGGCGCAGTTCGGCAAAGTCGATATGTACGTTGCCTTCATTGAACGCGGTCTGGCGCTCCTGCGTCCCCAAGGGCTGTTGGGTTTCATAGTGCCCAACAAGTTCATGCAGGCGGATTACGGAGTTGGCCTGAGAGACATCATCGCGACACGCAAGGCACTTGTCGCACTTGTGGATTTCAACCACGCTCAGGTCTTCGCTAACGCCACCACATACACCTGTCTGCTCTTCCTGTCCGGCAGCGCCAGACGCGACTGCGAGGTATCCTTCAACACCGGCAACGCAGACCCTAACAGCTTTCTCTCGGGCCGTGACGTAGAGAGACTTCCGCTCTCGAACTTATCGTCGGAACCTTGGTCTCTCACTTACTCGGCCGAGGCGAGAGTGCTCAGGAAGGTCGAGAGGGGAGGAAAGCCGCTGCCCGAGGTGCTGTCGGTGGCAATCACAGGAGTGAAGACCGGCGCGAATGACGTCTTTGTGTTCGATGAATGCCGTCCCAAGGGCCGGCTTTGCTCGGTCAGGCCGGAGGGAGCAGCAGCCCATGTGACCATCGAGAGCGCCATCCTGAAGCCGTATTGGAAGGCGGAGTCCATGAAGCGCTACTCCGCTGGGGCTGCCCGTAGGCTCCTCCTATATCCATACCGTAATGTAGCAGGCCGGACTGTCCTGATCTCTCAGACCGAAATGGCGCAGAAGTACCCGCGCGCACTGGCCTACCTCGCGAGTCACAAACCGACCCTTGAGGCGAGACAGAAAGGAGGTCTCAAGGGGCCGAGTTGGTACGGACTGAGCTTCGCGTCCGCAATAACCATGTTTGATTCCCGCAAGCTCGTCACCGCTACGCTCGCGCCCATGAACTCCTTCACGATAGATGATGGAGCGCACTACTTCCCTCAGGGTGCTGGCGGCGGCTGCGGCCTGATTCCCAAACCTGGCATCTCGCCCTTGTATCTCTTGGGACTTCTGAACTCAAAGGTGCTATCATTCTATTTCCAGCACATAAGTTCGAGGTTCCAGGGCGGCTGGTACGCATATGAACCAAGGTATCTTGCCAGACTGCCCATCCACATCCTCGACACGACGCGGCCGGATCACAAGGCGCGGCATGGCAAGATGGTTGAACTGGTGACGCGGATGATGGAATTGAAGAAGCAGCAGGCCCGCGCCCCGAAGAAGCAAAGCCCCGGCGCGAAGCAACTCCTCGACCAGAAGCTCGCCATCACCGATGGGCAGATAGACCAGTTGGTGTATGAGTTATATGGACTGGCGGCAGAGGAAATCAGGATTGTGGAAGGAGTATGAACGATGGCAGGAATAGAGTCCCGCACCGCCTCACTCGTCCGTTGACGGGTCCAATGCAAAGCCTACCGCCGGCGACGTTGCCATTGCGGTCGCCAAGGGCATGCTGGGGACAGTGCCGTATGTTGGCAGCATCGCGGCGGAAATGGTGTCGCTGTTTGTAGCCACGCCTCTGGATAGACGCAGGTCGGAGTGGATAATGTCCCTCGCGAGCAGCTTGGATGGCCTACGGCGGGGCGAGGGAATTGACTGGGAAGCACTCGCGGGCAACGAGTCGTTCATCTCGACGGTATTCCACGCGACACAGGTCGCCGTGCGCACCCACCAGAAGGAAAAGCTCGAAGCGCTGCGAAACGCTGTCCTTAATGCCGCCCGGCCCGGCGCACCCGACGACGACCTCCAACTGATGTTCCTCGACTTTATGGACACCTTCACGCCCTGGCATCTGCGAGTTCTTGCGTTCTTCGATGACCCGAAAGCTTGGCTGGAAAAGCACTCGATACGCTATCAGCACTACAGGGCGGGTACGATTTCCACGGTTCTTGAGTTAGCATTCCCTGAACTCACAGATCGCCGAGACTTCTACGACCAGCTTGCCAGAGACCTGTTCGCCAAAGGTCTACTGAAGATGGAAGGCATTCACACGGCCATCTCACCACGCAACATGGTGGCGTCGCGGACGACCGAGCTGGGCAAGTCATTTCTCAGGTTCATATCCATCCCGCTGGCTACCCAGCAGGAGCCCTAGTCAAGGATGATCGACTCTAGCAAGCGGTTGCCCGAGGCCAAGACGCCGCACGAACAGGAATCCCTCCAGCGCCAGATTGCGGCAACCGATAAGCAGATTGACGCCTTGGTATATGAACTCTACGGGTTGACTGAGGCGGAGATTCGGGTCGTTGAAGGTTCTGCCAGGGGGTGTGCAGCCGAGGGTTCTATGATGGATGACCGACATAAATAGGAGGTTTGGTATGGCGGATTCGAATGCCGCGTCGCGGAGTGCCTTCGTACTCCGCATGTCCCCTTCGGGAATCGACCGGATGACGGAGGCCCTTGAGAGTAACGAGATCGTGCTGGGATGGAGCAGAGCTGGGGACTTCACGGGCAAGGATGTGTCTTGGGAAGAGGTACGAAACAGGGTCCATCAAACGTTCTACAGCACCGAGACTCAATACTACAAGACTGGTCTTGGTGCTGGTAACATCTGGCGGTTCGTGAAGAAGATGCGAGAGGGGGACCTAGTCGTTGTCCCATACGGCCCGAACTTCTATGTGGCAGAAGTCACTGGCCCTGCAAGGCACGATTCGTCCAAGGTGGATGAAGACACTGCGAACCGCCGACCTGTGAATTGGCTGAACAGGAAGAACCCTATCCCACGTACGTACGCACGGGCAGCGCTTCTCTCGCGCATGAAGGCCTATCAAGCATGCGTTGATGCCGATGACTTGGTCAGCGAGGTGCAGGAGATACTCTCGCTGTGCGAAAAGGGACGTAAACCATCATTCCAGGAAGACCTGCGTATGGGCTTGGTGGACCGGACGGTCAAAGAACTGCGCGGAGGGCGGATAGGCCCTGACGGTTTCGAGAAGCTAATCGCGTCCGTGCTGACGGCGCTTGGGGCGGCCAGTGTCAAAGTCATCCCGCATCGAATAGACAAGGGCGCAGATGTCCTAGCTGAGTTCGAACTCGCCGAAACCACAACCATCAGGCTGGCTGTGCAGGCAAAGCACTACCTCGCTGAGCCGCCGGTTGGACCACGTGCAATAGACGAACTAGTGGCGGGTATGGAAGCCGAAGACGCCGACGCAGGCTGGGTCGTGACCTCGGGAACTTTTGACGCGAAAGCAGAGGAACATGCACGGGAGTTGCGCGAAGAACAGAACCTCAAGATTGAGTTGCTGGATGGCGTTCAGTTCGCCTCGCTGATTGTGGAGGGTGGTTTGAGGGAACTGAGTTGAGTACGACCCGACCTCTGCACAAGGACTTGCCCAAAACCAACACGCCGCATGAGCAGGAATCCCTCCGGGAAATGAGGGACAGTCACCTATTACGGAGCGATGTCAAGGCGCGGCATGACGATGTCATTCAAGATTCCAGATTCTAGATTGCAGATTGGCGGCAGGGCTCGGCCTCGGATGGTGAGCTTGGTCGAGACGATGATGA
>CAYOCZ010000297.1:0-4556 GCA_964402475.1 uncultured bacterium
GTCGTACAGCGCTAGTCGCGCCCTCTGGGCGCGAGTTCCCAGTCCCCAGTTTGCAGTTGGCAGTAGCGGGAGTCTGTCTTGGCGTCCCTAGTTGTATTCGCATCTGCGTTATCTGCGTAATCTGCGGATGTCCACTTCCGGGAACGGGTTCCGGGGTTCCAGGGTTCTGGTCATCTGCGGTTGGTCCTCTCCGGCCTTGGCGTTCTTGGCGGCTTAGTTCCATCCGCAGGCGTCCGCCTGTGTTTGACAAGTAGGGGCCGGCAGTTTACCATCACTCTCCATATGTCGCACATCAAACACGTTAAGGACGAACTGCAAAAGCGGAACAAGGCCGCTCAGATGGGCGGGGGGGAGCAGCCCATCGCCAAGCAGCACGCGGCGGGCAAGCTGACCGCGCGCGAGCGCATCGACATCCTGCTGGACAAGGGCAGCTTTGTAGAGCTGGACCGTCTTCGCATGCACGACTGCCACGACTTCGGCATGGAGAAACGTCGGATTCCCGGGGACGCCGTAGTGACCGGACACGGCCGCATCAACGGCCGTCCGGTGGCGGTCTTTTCCCAGGATTTCACGGTATTCGGCGGCACGCTCTCGCGTGTATTCGGGGAGAAGGTCTGCAAGGTGATGGACATGGCGATGCGAACCGGGATGCCGGTTGTCGGTCTGAATGACTCGGGCGGGGCGAGGATCCAGGAGGGCGTGGATAGCCTCGGCGCGTACGCCGACATCTTCCTGCGCAATACGCTCGCCTCAGGCGTGGTCCCTCAGATCTCGGTCGTGCTCGGGCCGTGCGCAGGCGGCGCGGTCTATTCGCCGGCGCTGACCGACTTCATCATCATGTCCGAGCGGACGAGCTACATGTTCATCACCGGGCCTGAAGTTACCAAGGCCGTGACCAAGGAAGAGGTGACCAAGGAGAAGCTGGGCGGGGCCGAGACGCACAACGAGACTTCGGGCGTGGCCCATTTCAAGGGAATCGACGACAAGGATGCGCTAGAGATGTGCCGCAAGCTGCTTTCCTTTCTGCCGCAGTCGAACCGCGAGAAGCCACCGGCAGCGCCCACGCGCGATGACCCGAACCGGGCGTGCGAAGGAATCGCCGAGATTATCCCGGACGACACGCGCAAGCCGTACGACATGACCCAGATAATCCACAAAGTCGTTGACCGGGGCAGCTTCTTCGAGGTGCAGAAGTTCTATGCCAAGAACATGGTCGTTGGGTTTGCCCGCATGAACGGCGAGACCATCGGCATCGTGGCGAACCAGCCGAAGTTCCTGGCCGGGTGCCTTGATATCGACGCTTCGTGCAAGGCTGGCAGGTTTGTCCGGTTCCTGGATTGCTTCAACATCCCGATTCTCACGTTCGTGGACGTGCCCGGATTCCTGCCGGGGACCAATCAGGAGTACGGCGGAATCATCCGGCACGGGGCCAAGCTGCTGTACGCGTTCTGTGAGGCGACCGTGCCCAAGGTGACGATTATCACGCGCCGGGCCTACGGCGGGGCGTATGACGTGATGTCGTCCAAGCATATCCGCGGCGACTTCAATTTCGCGTACCCGACTGCCGAGATTGCGGTAATGGGTTCGGACGGCGCGGTCAACATCATCCACCGGAAGAAGATTGCCGAATCCGCGGACCCGCAAGGCACACGGAAGAAGCTGGTCGAGGACTACGAGGAAACGTTCGGCAACCCGTTCAAGGCCGCAGAGCTCGGATTCGTGGATGAGGTCATTGAGTTCGAGGAGACACGGCGCAGGGTCATCGAGTCTCTGGAGATACTCAGGGACAAGCAGGCGGCGAACCCGCAGAAGAAGCATGGGAACATACCGCTGTAGGGAAATGGCGAAGTCCGCACTGTCCGACAAGGACCGCTGAGGTCAAGTCCGAATGACGAAGTAGGATTGAGCCACACAAACCCTGAGTTGAGAAAGCTTGTCGAGAAGTGGGAGCAAGAGGTCGTAGCGCCTGTACTTAAGAAGGCGCCGGAACGTGCGGAGGCGGCGGAGACAGTCTCGGGTCTGCCGCTGAAGCGGGCGTACACGCCGGAAGACTGGGGCGAGGAGAACTACCCGGAACAGCTGGGAATGCCCGGCAGCTTCCCGTTCACGCGCGGAGTCCAGCCGACAATGTATCGCTCGCGGTTCTGGACCATGCGTCAGTACGCAGGCTTCGGCTCTGCCGAAGACACCAACAAACGCTACCATTATCTACTGAAACAGGGACAGACTGGGCTGTCGGTTGCGTTCGACCTGCCGACTCAGATGGGCTATGACTCGGATTCGGCGATGGCCAAAGGCGAAGTAGGCAAGGTCGGAGTCGCCATCTCATCGCTTGAGGATATGGAGACGCTGTTCGCAGGAATACCGCTCGACAAGGTCTCGACCTCGATGACCATCAACGCGACCGCCGGTGTGCTGCTCGCCATGTACTGCGTGGTCGCGGAGAAGCAGGGCAAGAGCATCGCGGGCCTGCAGGGTACGATACAAAACGATATCCTCAAGGAATACGTGGCGCGCGGGACGTACGTATTCCCGCCGAGGCCGTCGCTGCGGCTTGTCACCGACATCATCGCGTGGTGCGCTGAGAACGTGCCGAGGTGGAATACGGTGAGCGTGTCCGGTTATCACATGCGCGAGGCAGGCGCGACCGCGGTGCAGGAGGTCGCATTCACCATCGCAGATGGGCTTGAGTACATCAAGGTTGCCTTGAGCGCGGGACTCGCGATAGACAAGTTCGCGCCGAGACTCTCCTTCTTCTTCGCCGCGCACTCGAACATCCTCGAAGAGGTGGCGAAGTTCCGCGCGGCAAGGCGGCTTTGGGCGCGGCTCTTGCGGGAGCGATGGAACGCCTCGGACGGTTCGTGCAAGCTCAGGTTCCACACTCAGACCGGCGGCGTTACCCTGACTGCCCAGCAGCCGGAGAACAATGTCATTCGGGTCGCCTACCAGGCGCTGGCAGCGGCGCTGGGCGGGACCCAGAGTCTGCACACGAACTCGCGGGACGAGGCGCTGGCGTTGCCGAGTGAGGAATCGGTGCTGATTGCCCTGCGAACCCAGCAGATTGTCGCCCACGAGTCCGGTGTGGCGGACACGGTTGACCCGCTGGCCGGGTCGTACGCGGTCGAGTCCTTGACTGATGAGATTGAGAAGCGGGCGCGGGAACTGATTGGCAAGGTCGAGCAGATGGGCGGGGTCGTGCCGGCCATCGAGCAGGGATTCATGCAGAATGAGATTGCCGACAGCGCGTACAAGTACCAGCAGGCGGTTGAGAAGAAGCAGAGAATAGTCGTAGGAGTCAATAAGTACGAGGAAGGAATCGAGAGATCGAGAGATCAAGGGATAGAAGGCAACCTGCTGAAGGTTGACCCGACGCTGGGTGACAGACGAGCCGCGGAACTCGCCCGATTCAAGCAGGCGAGGGATACGGTCAAGCTGAACACCGCCATGTCAGACCTGCGCGAAGCGGCAAGAGGAACTGCCAACCTGATGAAGCCAATCGTGGTCGCGGTACGGGCAGGAGCCACAGTTGGTGAAGTATCGGACACGCTGAGAGGTGTGTTCGGAGAGTACGATAGGCAAAAGTGAACCGCCAAGGACACGGAGAGGATGAATTGAACCGCCAAGGACGCCAAGAACGCCAAGACGCAGAGCCGCAGAATCCAGACAGACCAAGGACGGAGCCGGATGCGGAGACCGACCGACTGGCGCAGGAGGTCATTGGTGCGGCCATCGAGGTTCACCGTACGCTCGGTCCGGGTTTCCTGGAGTCGGTCTACGAGCAGGCGATGAGCATTGAACTTGGCCTCCTTGGTATCTTGTTCGAACGGCAGGTTCCCGTCGCGGTGACCTACAAAGGGCATTCGATCGGAGAAAGCAGGCTCGACCTGCTCGTGGATGGCAAGCTGGTCGTTGAGCTGAAGGCAGTTGACCAGTTCGCTCCAATTCACACGGCGCAGGTCATGTCGTACCTGAAGGCAACCGGGCATCGGCTCGGATTGCTCATCAATTTCAACGTGATTCGGCTCAAGGATGGAGTCAAGCGTGTTGTCCTTTCCTGACCTTGGTGTCCTTGGCGGTTTGCGGCCCGGGGTCCGTCCGGTTTCAACTCTTGGCGAACTTGGCGTACTTGGCGGTTCATCTGTCCTGAGTCTTGGCGGTTTCCCGTTCCGGGTACTTCGGGGTTTCCGCGGTTCGGGCGGTTCTCTTGCTCTTATCCTTGGCGTACTTGGCGGTTCATCTGTCCTAGGCCTTTGCGGTTTACCTGCAGGGAGGTCCAAATGGTGAAGAAAGTGTCTCACGTCGCGATAGCCGTCCACAACGTGGAAGAGGCGGCGAAGTTCTACGAGGAGAAACTGGGTCTGAAGCTGGTCGGGGGGGTTATCGCGGGTCCGAAGGTGACTGTCGGTTTCATCCCCGTGGGTGAGACCCGAATCGAATTGGTGCAGCCGGCGACACCGGACTCGCCCATCACGAAGTTCCTCGAGACGCGCGGGCCGGGCCTGCAGCACATCTGCTTTGAGGTGGACGATGTGGCGGCCGAATTGAAGCGGCTGGAC
>CAYOCZ010000298.1:0-4538 GCA_964402475.1 uncultured bacterium
AACGCCAGGGCGGAGGAAGACGATGGCTGGCCGTGGTCTTGCCAGTCCCACCGGGCCCGGCCATGATGAGGCCGCTACCCCCATACTCGGCCAGGGCACCGTGCAGCAGCAGCCCGCCCCGAGCCAGGGCCTCGCGCGCAATCATGGAGGCGAGTGCCCGCATCTGGACGACCGGGGTCTCCCAGTTGGTCGGTGCGACAAGACGACACTCGACCGCGCCACTCATTTCGAGGTACGCCCGGTCGGACTCCCTGCGCACAGCGACGCACAACTCCCGACCAAGCTCGCCGGACCCCAAACGCATGGCTCTGCCCAACTCGGCAACAATCGCGGCGGCCTCTTCGTCATTAGGGCGAATGACCCACTGTTGTCCGTCGGCGAAGCGCAATCTCAATCCTGGTCGCACACATGGGAAAGACCTTGTTGTTTCAGTCAACTCGGCACCGGTGAACGGCCTTTTCAAGACAAGCATCCACGGTCTGGCGCCGCGGAACCAGCGGTGATACCACGTCCGTTTGTAGTATCTCCCGCATACCAGCCGGTAGTCGAAATATCCTCAAAGAGAAAGTGTGCTTGCCACTCAACAAGCACACTTCCCGATTCTGCGAAGTCAGCTACCGTCTATCTATCGTACTACCGCAGTGGCTTTCGCTGATCCCGCTAGAACGCAACGCTCTGACCGGTCGCGCAGAGGTTCACGTTCGGGACAGACCCGGTGGGATTGCAGTAGTTGATGTTGCCTTGTGTGCCATTCGCGCACTCGAACTCGCCGGTTGCGGCATCGGCCAGCCGCACCGCGCGTGGGGCCTCATATTTCTTCATCTCAGCACTCCTTATTGCATACTCTTTCTAGCCACTGCGAACATAAAGCGATTTATTGTAGCCCCCCCCTCCCCAGTGTCAAGCGCGGCTTTCCTCGCTCCGCCCTCTATCCCCTTCTCCCTTCATCGCTTTCCTTGCTCCACCGGTTTTCTCTGCGCCCGCGCGGCCGGAAACAGCCCGCGGCGAGCGGCCTCGGTGCACAGCCAATTGGGCGCAATCAGTTGTCCGCTTTGCACATAGTTGTCGGCCACGCAGCCGGTTCGGCAGACCCGGGCGAATATGCACCGCGCACAAATGCCCGGGAAGCTATCCACGTCGGCCAAGGCCCGGCGCAGAAGGAGAATCGTCGGATTGGTCAGCCAGATGTCACGAACACTGTCTTTGCCCAGTTGCCCGTACACGAACTCGGGGCAGGTAGAGCCGATACCGCACAGGGCATATTCATTCGTGCCGAGGACGCCCAGAATCCCACGCACGCCACAGTCCCCGCAGCGGCCGCAGGTGCGCCGCAACTGACGGAGCGACGACAGAGCCGGAGGTATGTTGAAGACGACGTCGATCGGTGCGCGCGGGCCCAGGTCATCGTCAATGTAGCGCGCCAGTTCCATATGTTCATCGAAGTCGAGGTCCTCGCCGCGCTCGTGCATCGCGGTTCCGCGGCCGGTCCGCGTCACCGGGTTGAGCTTCACCGATGCCGCGCCGTGGGCGGCAGCCAGACTCACGACCGCCTCGACCTGCGCGCGGTTTCCGTGGTGGATGCTCATGATGACTTGCGTGTTCTTGAAACCTGCATCCACAAGGTGTGAGAGTCCCTTCAGGGCCGCATCGAAAGCGCCGGCCACGCCCCGAAACGCATCGTGCGTCCGGGCATCAGCCCCGTCCAGGCTGACGGAGACGAAGGTAACCCGGGTCTTTTCCTTGAGGTGGCGGGCGGCCTCGGCAGTCAATAGGGTGCCGTTTGTCTCCATGTACAGGCTCAGTCCTTCAGCCGTCAGCAGGTCCACGACCTCCATGAAGCGGGGATGGAGCATCGGCTCGCCGCCGGTCAGCTTGGCCGAGCTCAGGCCGAGCGCCTTGGCTTCACGCACCGCCTCGCGCAGCGCGTCAACGTCAACGCACCGCCCCGGGTCCGGCTTGCCGTCGGTGAACCGGGGTACAATCCAGCAGTGGCGGCAACGGAGATTGCAGTTGTCGGACAGATAGATGTAGAACGCACGCAGATGCGGCACGCCCTCCGGCAGGTCCGGAGGACGGGGGACTAGGGGCGAGGGACCAGGGGTGAGGTCACACAATGCCATGGCTAGTTCCTAGTTCTTGGTTATTGGTTTCTGGTCCATGGTTCCCAACTCCAGGTCCTTGGTTTGTCACCACGCTCCTCGCGCGTCCGACTTCCGCTTTCATCCTTCCGCCTTCATCGTTCTCTGTGGATGGGACTCCTCGGCTTCCTCTCCTTTGAAAATTCGGTAGCAGACCAAGGGGTCACGCGCGTTCAACCTCCCGTACCGGGCCATCACCGAACCGGGACAGCCACCCGCGCAGAAGCCGGTGTAGGCGCAGCCCTGACACGCCGGCAGCGAGGCAAGCGGGATTTCGCGGCGGTAGCGCACGGCGTTTATCGCCGGGCTGCAGCGCCATGCCTCGGACAGGGAGTGAAGACCGACGACGCCCATGGTCAACGTCGGCAGCAGGTTGCAGGGAACCATGGTACCGTCGTGTAGCACCGCCATCTTGCTGAAAACGCCACCACAGGAGCAAAGCTTGCCCCTTCCCGGCAGGCTGCTCTTGCCGTGTGCGAGCGATTCCTCAATCTCGGCGAACTGCCGGGAAAGGGCCAGCGGACCGGCCGCCGCGTTTATCCGGCCTTCGTACTTCTCGTTCAGCCTGGTCAGCGTTTCCATCGCCCGCCGGCGTTCGGCCGGGGTGAGTACCATGCTGTCGCCGTAGCAGCGCGCAGAACCCATCTGATCGGCCTCGTTGGTGCTGAAGCTCGCGAGACCGACGTCTTCCAGCAGCAGCCGGGCGACGTTCGGGAGGTCATCGAGGTTGGTCCGATTCACCGTGACGCGCACGGTCACCGGGAAGCCGGCCTCCTTGAGCAGCCGCAGTCCCGCCAGCGCGCGGTCGAAGCTCTTTGGCGGGCGGCTCTGGTCGTGGATTTCGGCCCGCGACCCGTCAATCGAAACCTGAATCGAGTCGAGGCGCAGGCGGCGCTTGCCGACTCCGAAAGCCCCCAGTGTATCCCGGGTGATGAGCGTGCCGTTGGTGAGCATCTGGTAGCGCATCCTGTTGGCGATGACGCCATCAATCAGCTCGAACAGGTCCGGCCGCGTGAAGGCTTCTCCCCCGGAAAGACAGACCCGCCGCACTCCGAGCTTGCCCAGTTCCTCAAACAACGTTCGGTCGGAAGGTCGTTCCGGACGGCCATCTCGTCGGCGTAGAAGCAGTAGCGGCACTTGAGGTTGCAGCGCCCGGTGATGCAGAGGTCCAGCTCCCGCGGAAAACGCGGCAGCCCGGGCGGCGGTACCGTCAGGTCAGGGATGGACAGCGGTTCAGTGCTCATCGGGCGAAGGAATGACGAAGTGAGGGACCAGAGACTGGATGAACTGCTCCGCGTCCTTTCTTACCTGTTCGCGCGTCACGTCTGGATAGGCGGTTGCCAGGTGACCGGCAATCTCCTCGAGGGTCCGGGGCGCGGACAGTAGGGCCCAGACGCTGCGGCCGGACGGATTCAGCAGGACCGTGTCGTCCTCATCCGGGTTGTAGAGCATCGCCCCATCTTCGCCCTCGTCAACACAGGAAACGACCTCGTTCGCTCGATAGGTCTTCGCAGCCGGCGGACCTGCCGTCTTCGATTCATTCATCAGGACACCTCCTTGGTTCCAAGGCCAAAGTGGAAAGTGGTAAGGACAAAGCAAAGGGAAAATGGCAAAAGACGGAGGCGGAGAGGACTATCCACAGATTACGCAGATTACACAGATTCTGTGTTAGGACACCGACCGCTCGGAGAGGGATCAACCGCAGATTACACAGATTCCCTGCCGACATCTCTGCAAACTGCAAACTGGGAACTGCAAACTCGCGCCTGCCGCGCTTGGTCATTCGGCATTTCCTGGTTGATTGGTCATTGGGACTTGGGAATTGGTCATTTGCGCACCTCGCGCCCGCCTTCCCCTTTCATCCTTCGTGCCGGCCCCTATCTCGGCTCTTGCGCTCCAACGGTATTTCTTGACCGATGAAACCTTCTTCGGCCAGCTTGGTCAGAAGTGCACGAACGTCTTGGGTAACGGTGTCCGGCGCATCCGGGAAGCGGTCGCGGACCGCGGCGGCAATCTCCCCAGTCGTACGCCGGCCGTCTATCAATTTCCAGACTAGAGCACCGGTGTGGTTCACGGCCATGGCCCCTGCGGTATCCGGGTTCACCAGCAGGGTCCAGCCGTCGGTCCCCTCTTCCCGAACTGCCGCAGGGTTGGGTATCGGTACGTCCGGAACAGGAATGCCGGCTTGAATCCCCATATCCTGGTCTAGATAGCAGCGCGGCCCGCGGCCGGCCGGCTTCGGGACAAGCGGCGCCCGGAATTCGGGCCTGCGCGCCAATCGATGAGAACAAACTCCAAGGTGCGTGAAATATACCAGAGCAGAGCGGTTCGGGCAAGGGAAACCACTGCCTCACATTGGATCCCGACGATGCCACGCGGTGCCTCGCGCAAGGCCAAGAC
>CAYOCZ010000299.1:0-4533 GCA_964402475.1 uncultured bacterium
GTTCGACGCGATGGGGCGGAGGGTTGTGAACCCGAGGTCCGGGATTCTCTTTGTCCGCGAGCCGTCGGCCGCAGACGGTCAGCCGTCAGCCGTCCGCAAGGTCGTCATCACGAGGTAGGAGGCAAAGACGAAAGCACTCGCAGTCAGCCTAGGCCTGCTGCTGGTTGGCATCGCACAGGCGGTTGTTGTCGAGGATGACTACGAGGTCGGGTCAGGCCCGTTCACTTTCCAGGTCGCCCTGATAGCGGATCCAAGCAACAAATGGGACAATCTGCGAGCAGCGCGGGATACAATCAACAAGCTGGTGGATGAGTACGGGCAGATACAGCTGGTCATGGTTCTTGGCGACGTGACCAGCACGGCCGATACGACCACCGAGTTGCCCGTCGCGAAGCAGATTCTGGACAGCCTGGACGTGCCCTACGTGCCGCTGATCGGCAATCACGAGATGGTACCGTATTGGCTGGACCCGCCGGTGCCGCCGAGAGATGCGGACAGCCTCTTCACTACGAGATACTTCGACCGTACGTTCGGTTCGGTGTACGACTCTTTGGCAGCCGGGCAGTACCCGCAGATTCGGGACTTCCGGCGATACGATGAGCATCCGTGGAACTTCGAGATAGAGTGGCCTCATGGTTCCAATGACACGTTTGCCTACGACATCTGGCAGAGCTTCGCTTTCCGGGCCGGGCCGGAATCGAGTCCCTACCGCTTTGTCTGCCTGGACTTCAACAGCCGGCACAAGGTGCCGGGCCTGAACTACGGCGTGTTGCCCTCGGCCGACCTTCACAACCTGCCGTTCGACAATCTGACTTCGTCAATCCGGGTCCGCGGTGGCACGCTACCCGTCAAATGCGTCTTGTACGAAGATGACTCCCTGAGGGGCGACTCGCTGCCAATCAGTGCCGACACGGCCGACCTGGGTGACTTCGACAACAGAACCAGTTCGGTGCGGGTCAACGAGGGGGTCACGGCAGAGCTGTACGACGCTGCCGGCTTCGCCGGGGATACCTGGCTGCAGTTGACGGCGACCGACTACGACCTGGACACGAACGGCTCGGCGCAGTGGTGGCGCGACTATGTGAAGACGTACTGTGACTCGGTTGCCAGCGATACAATCCGGGAAAACGTGATTCTCTTCGCACACCACCCGCTGAAGGCCGTTGACCCCTTCGGAATCGCCAATTTCCGGCAGGACGAGGTTGACGCAATCGCGTCATTCCTGGCGCCCTTTGCCTGTGACATCGGTGGTTGGTATTCCGGTCACCTCAATGATTCGGCTCCGTTGATGCACGTGCCCGGCCACGGCCGGGTCCGAAACCCAAGCGACGGCAGCAAGATATGCGACTGGTTCATGCCGCCCGCGTCCGAGTTCTATGGCGGTTGGGTGAAGATACTCACACTCCACTACGGCAGGGAGCCGCTGGTCGACCTGGAATACAGCGGTACGATTGGCGACACCGTCGACGTCATATATGAGGACACGATTCCAGTCATAGTCACCACTCTGCGGCCGGGCTTGCTGACCGCGCGCATCCAGAAGGGGAGTCGTCCCATATGCACGCTGGTCGAGTCCCTTCCAAGGGGCCCGGGTCGCGAAACCGACACTCTCGCGTGGGACGGCGGGGACAGCACCGGTGCGCCGGTGCTCCCGGGCGATGACTATACGGTTCGGTACTACGACGAAGACGGCTTCTTCACGGGGCTGTCGCCCTTCACGGTGAAAGACACCAGCCCGCCGGCGTGCGACGAAGTGAGCTACCCGCGGGATATGTTCCACAAGTCACCGTGCGTCAGCGTCACGCCGAATCCGTTCAGCCGGAGCGTGGCAGCCATCTGGAATCCGCCCGCGAGAGCCGGAGACGCTGCGCGTGTGTACGCTCAGGACGGAGGGCTGGTCAGGCACGCTCAGATTCCGGCGGGCGAGGTCCGTTGGGTCTGGAACGGCAAGGACAGCCGGGGCCGGCTGGTGCCTCCGGGCGTGTACGTCGTGGTCGCACCGGGCGGAGTCCGGGCAAAGGCCGTCAAGTTGAGGTGAGGAAAGGGCGAGCGGAGCGAGGGTGAGGAGGCTTCGACTGAGTCACCTGCGGCACGCAGGATAGTTCTCGTGCACTAGGGGACGCGAAGGCGGTTTGTGCGAGGCGTGCGGAAGCACGCCTCGTCTGCTATTCGGAGGTGTGAAAGAAGCGGTCGATGTCGGCGGCCTTGGTCGTGACCGGGAGGCCTTTGGGCAGGGAGTTGAGGAAGAGGCGGCCGTAGCCTTTGCCGAGGATGCGGCGGTCGAGGACGCAGACTACGCCCCGGTCCTGCGCGGTTCTGATGAGCCGGCCAAAGCCCTGCCGGAATCTGAGGACTGCAGTAGGAAGCTGGTACACCGTGAACGGACTGATACCGTCGGCCTTGAGCTTCTCGGCAATCGCAGTGAGGCGCGGGTCGTCCGGGACCTCGAACGGCAGCCGGGCGATGATGAGGCATGAGAGAGCTTCGCCCGGAACGTCGATGCCCTGCCAGAAGGACTGGGTGGCGAACAGGACTGAGTGGGTGTCTTTGCGGAAGTCGGCGAGGAGCTTGGCGACTGAGGTGTTGCCCTGCAGGAGGTAGTTGTAGCCGCTCTGCGGCATGAGGTTGAACACTGCATTCAGTGAGTCGTAGCTGGTGAAGAGGACGAGCGCGCGGCCTTTGCTGGACTTGATGATTGCGGCAATGGTCTCGGCTGCGGCGCGGTTGAACGCGTCAGCTTCGGTCGGCGGCGGCAGGTGATTGGCGATGTAGAGCGCGCCCTGCTCTGTGTAGTCGAAGGGCGAGTCGAGAAGTTCGGTCTCGAACCCGTCGAGTCCGAGGCGGCCTGAAAGGAAGTCGAAGCTTGAGGCCACGGTCATTGTGGCAGAGGTGAGGATGACGCTCTGGTAGTGGTCGTAGACGGCGGCTTTGAGCATTGGGGCAACGTCGAGCGGCGCGGCAAGCAGGGAGAGGCGGCCCTGCGAGTTCCGTTCGGCCCAGTGCACCGAGCCGTCCGGTTCCGGCACGCTGAAGCCTTCGAGCGCCATGGCGGCCTGTTGGAGTTTGCGGGCCACGCCGGTCATCTCGGAGTGGAGCAGTTCGTCGTCGAGGTCGGACATGACTTCCTGGAGAGCTTTGGCCAGGCGGCTGAGCGCCGCGGCCGTGGTCTTGGAGTCGAGCGGTTCCCGGAATCGGGTTCTGAGCGCTCCTTGAGGGATGAGCGGCTCGGCCTTGCGGAAGAACTGGTCGATTTCGACGCGGGCCGACGATGCCTCGGTCTGAATCGAGCGCCGGGCATTTGACTTGGGGCCGAGCGCCTGCACCAGGCCGCCGCCGTGCGCGGAGGCGAGCCGGTCGAGAAGCAGGGCGAGCAGGTGTTCGGACGCCTGGTTGCCGAAGTGGCGCACGGCCGCGTCTTCGACGCGATGGGCCTCGTCGAGGATGAGCGCCTCGGATTCCGGCAGCAGGTCGGCCTCGGTGGTGAGGCTCGCGAACAGGAGCGCGTGGTTGACGATGAGGATTTGCGAGTGGTCCCAGGCCTGGCGGGCGTGGTAGTAGAAGCAGCCTTTGCGGAACGGGCACTTTTCCCGGCGGCAGGCGCCGGAGTCGCGGCAGATGCGCTGGGCAAGGCCGGAGGGCAGGGCATGCGGGTAGTCGAGGATGACGCCGGTCTCGGTCTTGTCCGCCCAGTTGAAGAGCTTGTCCGCGGCCTTGGCTTCGGCCAGGGTGTCGAACAGCCCGCGCGCCATCTGGCTCTCAAGGCGGAACCGGCAGAGGTAGTTTTCCTGTCCGAACGCGACCGAGGCGCGCACCGTGTCGTCGAGGGCTCGGCAGAGCAGGGGAACGTCCTGGTTGACGAGCTGGGTTTGAAGCAGGCGGGTGTAGGTTGAGACGGCCACACGTTTGTGGTTCGCCTTTGCCCAGAGTGCGGCAGGCACGAGATAGGCAAGGCTTTTGCCCACGCCGGTCCCGGCCTCGACGGCAAGTCGGCCCCCTGTATCGAGCGCGAGCCTGACCCGGTGGGCCATCTCCTGCTGCTGGGGCCGGTGTTCGTACCCGGGCAGGACCTGGCTCAGCGGGCCGTCGGGCAGGAAGTACGATTCGGCGCGGGCCTCAGGCATCGGTCTTCGAGCCAGGGATGTCGTAGCACCGGACAAAGGTCTCTTCGAAGTCGTACACGGAGTGGAAATCCTCGATGTGGTCTTCCTCGGTCTTGGACAGGGCCCCGGCATCGACGAGGTTGAAGACGATGGCGCCGAAGTCGTCGGTGGTCCTGATGCCCCAGGAGTTGAGCACCGCGCGGGCCATCGGGCCGTAGCGCTTCAACGCCAGGTCCTTGATGCCGTCGAGCAGCTCCCGGCCGGTAACGTGGCGGCGCTGGTCGAGCCGGGCCCAGGTGTGGCCCATCGCGTCGTGGACGAACACGTAGGCCTCGGGTTTGTACCGCGGGTCCCGGGCGATGACCTGGTCGAGAGGAGTCTCCACCAGCGGATTGTAGCGCGCACAAGCCCAAGCGCAAGCACAGGCCCCAGA
>CAYOCZ010000300.1:0-1724 GCA_964402475.1 uncultured bacterium
ACCAACTCCGGCTGCCCGAAGCCCGCGAACTGCATGTAGTTCCCGCGGCCTGGCGCCGGCAGAAGCCCGGCCTCGTCAAACTTGTACCCGGAGTCGAACGAGAAGATCGGCTCCAGGACCGTGCGGCACTGGTAGTGCAACGGCGGGACCGCCTCGATCTCCGAGGCCTTGACCTTCTTCCCCGCCAGCGCCTGACAGATGGCCGTCGTGCGCTCGTCGAGCGTCACAACATACTCGTAGCCCACGACCTCTTCGTCGGCCTGGAACGCCCGGAAACGCCCGGCGTTGAACATGGTGGCGGTCTCCGTCCGCACCTGATTCCGTACCCTCGCCAACGGCCACTGCCCGGTGGCCCGCAGGTTCGCCTCGATCTCCTTGTCCTGCCATCCGTGCAACATGGCATCGCGCATCACGTCGGCCACCCGCGCGCGCGTCTGCTCCTCGGCGGCGCGGATCGGCGGCAGGCGCGTCTCCACGTACCGATTCGCGAAGTCCGTTGGGATGCCGTACACCTGCTCCGATAGCGGCGCGAACACGCGCAGCTTGAATTCATCCCAGGTCTCCCCATCGAGCATGGACCAGTCAATCCCGTCGAGGACGCCGTAGGGGTCGCCCTCATCGGCCATAGCGACCGTTCTCAGGGTCAGCGATGGCGGCTTCGCCCAGGGCTTAGCCCGGCGCAGTTGCCCCTGCTTCCTCGCGCCCAGGCCGCCGACCCGAAGGATGCAATTCATCGCAACGTCGGCGATAAGGTCCCACTCCTGCACATCCGGCACGTCGCCCGGACTCCGCACCCCACGGATAACTGACTCCCACGCCGCACCCGCCTGCTGCCACCACCAGCGTTCCGCCAGCCAGACCATCCGGCGGACCTGGAGCGGGTTGTACCGCGCCGTAAGCGCCGCACGGGAGAAGATATCCGGCAGGCCCGAGAAGTCGACTCGGGTCTGCGGGTTCGTCGGCGCAAGCGCGGTCGCGATCATTCGGCGGGTGCCTCCGGCAACTCAATGTCCGATAGGGATTGCAGCACGAACTCCACCGGCTTGCGCACCAGGATCGCGGGCAGCGCCTCGTTCAACGCCAGCTCCTCACAGTCCGCGAACATAGCCTGCAGACTCTCGGGCGCTCACGCGCCAGAAGTCGCCGGGGTGGTCGTGGCGTTGGAACCCGATGGGCGCCGCCGCCAGTAGGATAAGACCCCCGGGCGAACAGGTCAGCTTCATCTCGGAGACGACCGCCCGCCAGTCCTCGACGTGTTCGAGGGTGTCCACGCTGAGCACCAGGCCGGCAGAGTCCGCGCCCTTCGCCTCGATGGTCGAGCGGATGGACCCGTTGACGTTGAAGGACCCGACCTCTACCACCCGGCAACCGGCCAGGTTCGGCAGAGCTTGGGCGGCGAACGCGGCGACGGCGGGTCTCATGCGGGCACCTCCTCGGCAGGCGGCGGGCTGGCCGGCGGCTCCTCGGTCGGCGTCTGCGTGCCCATCTCCTCACCCTCGCGCGGCGGCAGGATGTCCGGGAAGAGTTCGGCGATCTTGTCATACACTCGCGGGTCCACCATCATGCCCAGAACGCCCGCCGCGCTCAGGGAGGTCAGAAGCTCGGCCACATGGTCGGGGTCGGTCGGCATGGTCATCTCGAACGTGCCCGGATCAGCGTTCTCGCCAAAGTTCACCGCCACCAGCGGGGCTACCAGGTCGCGGATGAGGCAATACTCGGCGAAC
>CAYOCZ010000300.1:1734-4530 GCA_964402475.1 uncultured bacterium
AATCGGGAGGCGTCTGACTGGACGATCGCCTGCGCGCGGCTGGAGTGTTCCGGTTCCATCATCACCAGCGCCGGGATACCCAGGGCCATGTAGTAGGCCCGGTTCACGAAGTCGATGTAGTCGAGGAACTCCTTCTCGAAGCCCCCGGCGTCGAGGACCTTGGCGTCGGGCAGATGCGCCGCCGCGAGCTCCACGCTGGTCGGCCGAATGAGGGTAGAGCCGCCCTTGGCGCCCTTCCAGTCGTCCGTGACGACCTCGGCGTATGACTTCTTGTGGAGGCCCTCCTCGACGGCTGAGTTCGGTACGACCTCGTAGATGTACTTCTGCGAGAGGCGCTCGATGCCCGTGACGCACATCTCGGCGACGCGCTTCTTCGCCTCGAAGAGCGGCACCAAGCCCTTGCCGATGGGCGTCCCGTAGCCGTCCCCGATGTCCTCGAATGCCCAGTGGACGACCTTGTTGCCTGGCAGGTTGATCGGGTTCGGCGTGCCGCGCCATTGGACGATCTCCTCCGGCTGGTCGCCGATGCCGCTCATCACAATGCCGTTGTTAGCGACGGAGGCGGCCGGGATCTTCGGGAATGCCGCGTAGCTCCAGCGCGCCGCCCCGTCCACGACGACGTCCTCCCAGACCTTCTCCGTGAGCGAGTACCCGATGACCTGCGCCTGTAGCAGCCAGCGCAGCGTCGATGGGTAGCTCCCAGCGGCGTTCCTGAGCGCGTCGCGGACGAACTCCTCGATCTTGGGATCGTCGTTGAGGTACTCGCCGACGAGGTTGACCACGAGGTTGCTGGCGAACCGGAGCGCCTGCGCCGCCTGCGCATCTTCGGTTATCATCGCGACGTACTTGCCGATCTGCGCCCGCCGGTCGGTCGGCGTGGCCCCATCCCACGACCACTCCGGGCGCAGCGTGCTCAGCCGCTTGGTGCCTTCGCCCTTGAGGAACGTCAGATCTTCGGCCACGGTCATCTCCCTCGCTGCACGCTAGTGGGCATGGCATTGATGACTCGGCCCGACTTGCTTAACCACGTGAATGCGCCGCTCACGGCGTCTACCTGGTCGTCGTGATGCCCGCGGGGGAACGCGCATAGCTCCTCGACGAACTCGTCGTTCCATGCGCCCCGCGCCAGTTGCACGTTCCCCGCCTCGCACTGGGCCGCGAGTGGGTCAGCCCGGAACTCCTTGGTTCCGCGCGACGGCTCGCCACGGAAGTTGTACCCGGCCAGGAGCCGCGAGTAGGACGCGATCACGTCCTTGCCTGCCGCACCAGGCTCCTGCTCCATCCGCTGCGCCGTATCGTGCCCGTCGCTTACGGCAGTCGCCAGAATCTCCTTTTCGCAGTCGCCCGACGACCACTGGCCGCGGTGGACATCCAGGACGACGTACTTGCCGCCCTCGATTGCCCCCATGAGCACCCCGACGGTGTAGTCCCCTCCGTCAGCGGTTGCCGCCCGGTCCCAGAAGCGAACGCGCTGAGTCGTGACCGGCGCCCCGTCAACGTACTTGAACCACTCGGCCTTGAACGTGCCGCCCTCACGCGGCACAGGCCGCTGCTGGTACATCGCCGACCACCAGTAGCTGCCCAACGCGATCCGCTTCGCGGCAAGCTCGGCCTCTGGGAATCGAGCGGGCCAGAGCGCGTCGCCGGGCTCCCGGCCAAGGGGGTCGTCGGCCTCGGCCAGTGCAGGGAGACTCAGCACGTCCCAGGGCTCAGGGTCATCCTCGACGCCCCGCGTTACCCGGCCCCCCCAGTCGTCCTGATGCCAACGGGTCATCATGCCCACGACGGCGCCGCCCGGCTCAAGCCTCGTCAATGCCGTTGAGCGCCACCAGTCCCAGACACGCTCGCGGTACGTTGGGCTATTGGCTTCCTCGGCGTTCTTCACCGGGTCATCCACGATAAACAGGTCCGCACCACGTCCGGTGATCGCCCCGCCCGCGCCAGCAGTGACCATTCCCCCGCCGTGCTCTGTGATTTCCCAACGGGCGGCCGAAGACGAATCGCCTCGGACCCCGACGCCGGGGAAGATGCCACGCTCCTGTGCGTGGTTCAGCGAGTCGCGGACCTTCCGGCCCCAACTGGCGGCGAAGTCGGCCTCGTAGGACGCCAGGATGACGTGCTTGCGCGGGAAGTGCCCGAGGAACCAGGTGGGGAACCAGTGGGATGCGAGTTCTGACTTGCCGTGCCGGGGAGGCATGGCGATCAGGATGCGCTTCTTCGTGCCGGCGGCGATGTGCATTAGGGCCCGGTTGATGAGCGCCAGGTGGGGCGCAGTCATCCATCGGCCGCCACTAAGCGTCGTCGCCAGATTCGCCGGACTCACTTGTCCTTCGTGCGAGATGGTCGGCCAGGTCTGCAAGGATTTCGACTGCTTGGGAGTCGCCTGCGATTGTGGCCACAAGCCCGCCACTGTGCCTCACCTCCAATGGCTTCTCGGCGTCGCCCGAATGCTCTACCCGCTGGCGTTGCGAATACGTCTCCGGATCCCAAATCGAAAGCAGCCATCGCGCATCGGCAGTATTCCCGGTGCCCGCCGAGTCGGAGATCATCTTCACCATCTTGACCTCGCGCAGGCCTCTCGCCTTTAGGATAGCCTCGCGGAACGCCACGTAGCATGGTGCCTTCTTCTCTGCCCCCTTCGTCATCCAGTCAGCAGCGGTAGTCTCGTGGATGCCAAGCGCATCGGAAGCTGCCCGGCTGGTGGCCCCTGTACGGATGATCGCGGCGAATTGCTCCGTCAACGCCTTCGTACAACGGGTCTTCGGCCCAGGTCTCTTCTTGCGCCCGTTGCCCTTG
>CAYOCZ010000301.1:0-4527 GCA_964402475.1 uncultured bacterium
GTACAGTGGCCGTATTTTCATCAGACAGACTGACCCGTTGCCCATAACCGTGCTCGCAATCATCCCGGAGATATCCGTTGGCGGTAGCTGAAGCAATCAAGGCGACTGAAGCGCACGCGATCCAGATGTTCCCGCACCTGCGGGAGTCGGACCGCAACGAGATTGCGGCGTCAAGCAACCTGCGGCCGCGTTCCGCGCTTGTGTGTTCGGTGCGCAACTCTACGAAGGCGTGGACGGCGATGCTCGACGATGAGCCTGTCGTGATGTTCGGCGTCGGCTGCGTGTCCATGATGAGCGGTGTCGGTTCGCCTTGGTTGCTCGGCACGGACCGCATACGAGACATACGGACACAGTTCCTGCGTGATTCGGACTGGTACATCAGCGAGATGCTGGAGGAGTTCCCGAAGCTCACGAACCACGTGGACGCGCGGAACAAGCTCACGCTGCGATGGCTCAAGTGGTGCGGGTTCCAGATCTTCGACGCTGAAGCTTACGGGTGCAAGGGGCTCCCGTTCCACCGAATACTGCTGAAGAAACAGGAATGGGAGAAGAAACATGTGTGAACCGGTCACAATATCAATTTTGGCGGCAACAGCAGTAGCAAGTGCGACAACTGGAGGCGGGGCGGCTTTGGCTATTGCGGGAATCGGCATGGGCATTGCTGGCGCCGTTCACACCGCAATAAGCCAGCAGAAGGCCGGCAAGTACCAGCAGGAAGTCGCGGACAACAACGCCAAGATTGCCAAGATGCAAGCCGGCTCGCGGCTTGAGCAGGCGCAGGAGCAGAAGCGCACAAGGGGATTCCAGGCCGCAGCAGAGCGCGCGGCGGGGCAGACAGCCTTTGCGGCCTGTGGCGTCCGCCTCGGCTCCGGATCGGTCCTTGACTGGGACGCTGACGTGCAGCAGACTGCACAGCTTGATTACGACAGCATCGACTACAACGCGGCGCTGGACGTGTGGGGCCTTAAGAACCAGGCAGCACAGTTCAAGTCAGATGGGGAGCTGGCCAAGATGCAAGGCACGAATGCCGCAATCGGCACGACTCTACAAGGCGGCGGGGGCCTGCTCACTCAGGGTGCACTTACCGCGAAGACGTTTAGCTAACGGAGCGAACTATGCCGAGAGTCCCAGTATCACAAGAGCGCGTACAGACAGGCATGCTTCCATCGTTCCGCCAGAGCGCCGCCCGGGCAACGCCGGAAGCGTTCGGGGCCGGCGTAGGGCGCGCCATCGCTGGGGTTGGAGCGCAGGTAAACGATCTCGCGAACAAGTTCCAAGAAGAGCGTAACGTTCTCAAGGCGAAGGACGCGATATACGCGGCGACTGCCGCCGAAATGGAGTTCCGCCGCGAGTTGAGCAGCAAGAAGGGGCAGGCGGCGGTAGACTTTGGCGAGGGTGCCATTGCTGGCGGACTAGGAAAGGGGAACTCGGTCTGGGAGAAGATCCGCGCAGACGCGACGAAGGGGCTCACAAAGAACCAGATCCAGAAGTTCGACCAGGCGTGGATACCGCAGCAGATAGCATCAGTGGACGCGACCGGGCGCTACATCACGCAGCAGTTCCGCGCACAGCAGGACTCCAGCGATTCAGCACTGATCAAGATCAACGGCGAGAAGTACCTACAGGGCTACAATCCTGTTCACCTTGACCAGGCGCTGGCGGCAAATGCATCAAGGCTCAAGCGCCGTGGACTCGACGACAAGGACATCAAACAGCAGAACCAGGCGCTTGCCGCGAGCTTCCACGCGCAGGCTATCGAGAGCATGGTCAGCAAGGACGACTACAAGAGTGTTGACGACTACATGGAAGAGTGGGGGCCTACGATTCCGGCAGAAACTCTGACCAAACTTGAGACGTACATCAAAGGCAACAAGAAGGCGTCGGAGCAGGACAAGCGTGTCGCAAACCAGAGGCTCGTTGCAGACGCCGAGAACGCCGCGATGGGTGACGTTGAGAAGTACATGAACGCCGTCATCTCCGGAGATGCTGCCTCGCTCCCGCAGCTACGCGCTGCCGCGCAGGCGTCAATCAGACGGTTTGGTGGCGCAGGGGAAGAGGCTGGGATCTCGTCAGCCTATCCCAAGTCGCAACGGATGCAGTCGGTAATCCTGACCAGTGAGGCGAAGCAGAGAACCGCCAAGAACGCGGCAGAGCTTGACTTGGTGGACGCACAAGCGTCATCCCTGCGTATCGAGATGAACGCCGGGGTCCTGAGCGCACAGGATGTGGAGCACAGGGCGATGGAGTTGTGGTCGGATGCAGACGCGAAAACGCAAATCAAACTCGGCACGACCGTCAACCTTGCCATGCAGAAAGAGAAGGACGACATCAAGAAGTCCGCGAAGATCAAGGATTTCGACCACAGCAACGCCATCCGTCAAATGAACGGTGCGATGCTGGATCAGTTCCTAAAGGCGTCTGGGCAGAAACAGGTGTCCAAGATGAGCGCAGATCAGCGTGTCACGCTTGGTGCGATGCAGGATGATCTCAACGAGTATGCGAAGACGCATACACGGGAAGAGACGAACGTACTGTTCAAGAAGATGATCGCTCCAATCGTGAACAAAGCAACGCTGAAGGCAGCGTATTCACGGTATGCCGAGCCTCCTCTCGACGTGTCCAAAGACTATGAGATCAAGCTCGCTCCAGAGGAAGAGAGAAAGGCGCAGGCAACGCTTAAGGCGATTGGCGATCCAGCTATCGGGACGGGGCAACAGGACACCGTCGAAGCGCCAGAAGCTACACCGAAACCGAAGCGGCCACAAGGCCCGAAACCGAAGCGGCCACAACGCCCAACATTGCAGGGGCTCAATGCGATATAGCGAACTACAGCTACTGAAAAAGCACCGGGAACGCCTAACACCGGACATGCAGGCACTGGTTGACCGAGTAGATCAGGCTGTCCCCGCTCCGCGCGTAGACCGTGCCAAGGTTCGCGACAGATACCAGCAGGGCTTTGAGATATATCAAGAGGACGAGGCGAAGGCGCTTAACACCATATGGCTGTCAGACCGCATGGGACTTGGCGGGATGGACGGACTGCGCGCCGACGACAACGCAGGAATCGACCACGACGCACTGACGCGCAACTATTTCGGAAGGGAGATGTCGCCGATCCAGGCCGCGCAGAAGATCTCCGAGTATGAAGCTCCGCGCACCGACGAGAAGACCGGCGAAGAGAAGAACCCGCTCGCTGACACCTTGGCGTGGTACGAGGCGCGGATGACGCCTGCCGCACGGGCTGTCGCTGTGAACATTGCGGTGACTGGCAGAGTGGACTGGAGATCGATGCGCAACCTGTCGCCGCAAGACAGATCAATGGCGTATGACTACGCTCGCGTTCGCGCCGGCACGGAAGAGTTCACATTCACCGACGCCGTTCGTCAGGTCGGCAGGAATGCCGTCGATACAATCAGATCAATGAGAGACGGGCTTGCACTGATGGCAGGCGAATCTGGAGACCTGTCCACCAGGGAGCATATGAAGGCGGCTCAACGAAAGTTTGAGCAGGAGATACTTGCTACCCAGAAACGTGGATTCGTTGAAGGCGCGGCAACTGGTGCTGTGGATACCCTGACGTATATGGGGATGAATGCTGTAACTGGGGGGATGAGCGCATTCGCACAGTTCACTGGGGACTTCAACCGGAGGCTGGTAGACGCTGGCGTAGACGCTGACACTGCGGCATCCACGGCCATGCTAGTCGCATACCCGTATATGATGGTTCAACAGGTTCAGGTTTGGACCGCGATAGGCGGATCCAAGATAGGACTAAAACTAGGCAAGAGCGGCATAGCCAAGAAGTGGGCGAGCTTGATGGAGAAACGCCTGCTTGAGCTCGTCACACGACGCGGATTTGGGGCCCTACAGGAGATCGGAGAAGAGGGCGTGCAGCAGGCCATTGAAGAGATCGCATTTGGAGCGATGACTGACACGCTCAACGCTGGAGATGTCTCAGAAAAAGCAATCGAAGCGATGAAGCAGGCAGCAGGCCCAATGGCTCTCCTCCAGATCCTCGCTGGCGGTGTCGAGGTTGGCGGCAAGGGGCTCAAGGCTGGACAGGCGTATGCATGGGACAAGCGCCAGAAGGCCATCGACCGGGCCGTTGAGAAGGTCGTCGATGATATTCCGGTCAATGTCCTTACCGCTGTTGACCAGGCCCAGACCAAGGACGACGCGATCCAGGCGTTACATCAGTCCGGATACACCGCCGAGGAGGCAACAGCGATGCTCCCGGCAGTGGAGTCACGCATTCTCGAAGCAGTTGGCAGCGTGAGCCAGGAACGGACCACGCTTGAGCGTGCGATGCAGGCCGAGATGGACAGTGCCGCCGCCGAGGGCGCTACGGTGCGCATGGAATCACCAGAGCTGGCGACTGCGGACGTCGCTCCACAGTCCGATGCCGCCGCCGAGGGCGCTACGGTGCGCATGGAATCACCAGAGCTGGCGACTGCGGACGTCGCTCCACAGTCCGATACCGCCGCTGACCCGCGCAAGGAGATGCAGGCGAATCTAGCTACTGAGCTG
>CAYOCZ010000302.1:0-4521 GCA_964402475.1 uncultured bacterium
TGCTGGACGATGAGTTCATCTCCGGCTGCATGGACCAGCTCGTTCGCGAGGGCAAAGCCTCGGGCATCAGCTTCCGCACCGCGGGCGGCAGAGCCAGGTATGAGAAGATGCGGCGGATGGCCGGAGAGAAATAGGAGGACAGGATGACAAGACCGATGACTCTGGCAGCGGTCCTGTGCCTTGTGGCACTGGCCGCCGCCGATGCGGCGATTGCACCGAAGGCAGCCACAAGCCTCAAGCCGCAAGCTACAAACCTGGAGATGGATGCGATTACGATTCCGCGGATGCTCAGTTACCAAGGCAAGCTGACCGATACGCTCGGACAGCCGGTCGCAGACACGACCTACTCGGTCGCGTTCCGGCTGTACACGGTGCCCTCTGGCGGCTCGCCGTTCTGGAACGAGACGCAGACGGTGACGACGAAGTCCGGGTTGTTCAGCGTTCTGCTCGGGTCGGTCACACCAATCGGCTCAGTGCCGGGTGCAGGTGCGCTGTACCTTGGGATGGCGGTCGGCGGCGGCAGCGAGATGGCGCCGCGATTGCGTGTCGTCAGCGCGGCCTACGCTTACAAGGCCGACACCGCCAACTATGCGCTGGCCGGCGGGACACCCGAGTACGCCTGGGTACGCGGCAGCCCGGACAGCGTGCTCTACACGGTCAACCGGCTCGGCATCGCGCGCGGCGGAGCAAGCAACATGCTGTACGGCAACTATCGTTGCACCCACACCAACTTCGGGGTCGAATGCACGACCGGGACATCCGGGCAAGACTACCCCTACTGCACGGTCGGCGGCGGGCACGGCAACACCGCGAGCGACTACCGCGCCACGGTCGGCGGCGGGTACGGCAACACCGCGAGCCACAATCGCGCCACGGTCGGCGGCGGGAAAGAGAACGCCGCGAGCGGGGACTACGCCACGGTCGGCGGCGGTCAGGCGGATACAGCCAAGGCCGTGTATGGTGGCGTGCTGTCCGGGTACTCGAACCTGGCCGGCGACGCGAGCACGGACACCGCCGCGACGGTGTGCGGCGGGTACAACAACTCGGCGACCTTCTGGTACGCATTCGTCGGCGGCGGGTTGGGCAACACCGCGAGTAACCCCTACGCCACGGTCGGCGGCGGATGGGACAACACCGCGAGCGACGTGTACGCCACGGTCGGCGGCGGGAATGACAACACCGCGAGTGGCCACGGTGGCACGATCGCGGGTGGCCGGGTCAATGTGGCACATGGGAATTACAGCTTCGCGACGAACTACAGCTCAGAAGCCAACCACGACTACTCCGTCGCGGTCAATCAAACGCACACGACCACGTCGAACCAACTGCGGTGCGGCGTTGTTTCCAAAACCGGCGGGTCGTTCACCATCGACCATCCGCTCCAGCCGATATCGACTATCCTCAACCACTACTTCGTCGAGTCGCCGGATATGTCGAATATCTACTCCGGCTCGGTCGTGCTCGACGCGGCCGGACGAGCCGAGGTGAATTTGCCCGATTACTTCGATGCACTGAACCGTAATCCGCGCGTGCAGTTGACCGGGGTCGGCACGGCAGCGGTCGTCTATGTGGCCGAGGATGTTCAGGGCAACCGGTTCACGATAGGCGGTCCGGCCAACACCAAGGTGTACTGGACCGTGACCGGGGACCGCAAGGACCCTTCTGCTGAGGTTATCAGGCTGATTATGCCGGTCGAGCAGCCCAAGACCGGGAAACTGGCCGGACACTCGCTCGACGACGACTTCCTGGCCGGGACGATGAAGCAACTGGAGGAGATGGGCGAATCCGGCAGGTTCGGTTTCAGGACCGCGGAAGGCCGGGCACAGTATCAGGAATCCCTGCGCGACCCGGCAGAAAGGAAGTAGGCAGGGCATGGCTACTGAAAGGAGGAGGGAATGGCGAGACATAGAATAGCAGCCCTGGTCTCGGTGCTTGTCCTGCTCGGCTCGCCTGCTGTGGCCCAGGACTACCAGATCAAGTGGTCGGTCAACGGCATCGGCGGCGGGGAGATGAGTGGCACGGCCTACCGCTGCGGGGCGACTGCGGGCCAGACCGCGGCCGGGTTCATCACCGGCCCGAGCTACTGGGCGCTCATCGGCTTCTGGCAGCCGGAAGGGCAAGTCGGTGTTCGCGAGCAGGCGTACTCGCCGAATCAGGGCCCGCTCAAGACCCGGCTGTACGGGCCTAAGCCGAACCCGTTCCGGGCAGCACTCGCCATCCGCTACTCGTTGGCGGCCGAAGGCCCGGTAACACTGCGCGTGCACGACCTGACCGGCCGTGTGGTCAAGACGCTTGCCGACGGTGTATTGCGGCCGGGGCGGTACAGCCTGAACTGGAGCGGCACTGACGACCGGGGCCGTGAGCTGGCCCGGGGTGTCTACTTCTGCCGTTTCTCGGCCGGCGACTATCGCGCGACCGAGAAGCTCGTGCTGCAGAGGTAGGGCAAGCCACTATGGACAGTCCCCCAAGAAGCCCCGGGTTTCGCCCGGGAACCCGCCCTGGAGGAAGCCATCCGAGGAGCCTGAAGGAGAGTCCACTGGAGTCCTTGGTTCTTGGTTCCTGGAGGAACCTTCCCGCGAGCGGTGTGGGAAGCGGAGTATTGAACCCTGGCCGATGCGGTGGGTTGGGCGGTCCGGTACGCTCCGGCCGACGCGCTGTCCTGCGCCCTTGGGTTTGCCTTGTCGGGAGCTTTGGCCGTAGCTTTCTGGTGAGCTTTCCGACGGGCCATGCGGGTCGCTTTCAGCGCCCAAAGTACCAGTTTGCAGACCGAGAGACCCTCTCGTCCGACTCAGGGCGGCCCAGCGCCGGTTTGCAGTCAATGACCAAGCGCGGCTGCGCCGCGAGGTACCAGGTTCCAGTGACCAGCTACCAAGCGGAAGCACCAATTCCCAAGCCTCTATTCCCATTCAAGTCCCAATTCCAGAATGGCTTCCCTTGGTGCGCATCTGCCAGGCTATCCGTGTTCATCCGTGGTTGGTTCTCTTCGTGTCTTGGTGGTAGGATTCCGCTTCCGCAGCTCTGGATTCTGCTTTGTTCGAGACGAGGAGACATCCGTGTTCACCCGTGGTTGCCAACTCCGCGTCTCCAGTTCCGGCATTTCCGTTCGACTTGACACGAGGCAAAACTTGGCCATCCTTATGATGGGAATGATGATTGCGAACCGCGGTCTTAGCTGCTGGAAGCGTCTCAGCGAGTAGCTGCGGGGAACCTGGAATGAAACCGTGTTCATGCGCCGCTGCGATACCAGAGAGGTGTAATTGAGTAGCGAGTCCAGCCCATCGGTTCCCGCGCGCAGGCGTTGGGGCGCGGCCGCAGCGTTTGCGGTCGTTGCCGCAATCCCGCCGATATTCCGGTTCGTCATAGAGGTTGGTGTCGCAGCGCGGGTGTGGGCCACCTTGTTCGGCGTCAAAACCGTACTCCCGCCGGTACTCCGGCTCGGCAAGGAAGTTGATGTCATGGCGTGGGCATGGGCTATCTTCTTCGGCGTCATGGCTCTCATTTACGCTACCGACACCAAGCCGGAGGCCATTGAGGAGAGTGAGCCTGAGGACGTCGTTGACCAGGCCGCCGCGGAACCCGAGCCGGAGGTTCGCGCAGTGCCGGAAGTGCGCGCAACGCCGGAGGTTCGGGCAACAAATGAACCGACGGGCGCGGGCGATGACTCTCTGCCGGTGGTGCATAGCCTGCCGGAGGCTCACGCCTGGCTCAAGAAGGGCAGCGAGCTGCACGCCCTGGGTCGCTACGACGACGCGATTTCGCGCTTCGACAAGGCGCTTAAGCTCTACCCGCGTCTCGCGAGCGCCTGGGCCGGCAAGGGACTCGCCAGCAATGCCCTGGGTCAATACGAAGAGGCAATTCGCTGCTATGATGAGTCGCTGAGGCTCGACCCGCGGGACCCGGCCGTCTGGCACGACAAGGCTAACACCCTTTGCGCTGTTGGCCGGTTGGAGGGCGGACTCAACTGCTACAATGAGGCACTGATACTCGACCCGCGCGACGCGAAAGCCTGGAACAACAAGGGCATCTGCCTGGCCAGTCTTGGCCGCGCCGAGGAAGCCGTCCCCTGCTGTGACAAGGCCATCGCGATCGACCCGGCGTACGCCATAGCATGGCACGCAAAGGCGATGATCGAAGAACGCCGCGGCCGGATCCCGGCCGCGATCGCGGCCTGCAAGCAGTTCATCGCGCTCGCTTCCGACCGGGATGCAGCGTCAGTCGAGAAAATCCGGCGGCACTTGAGCGCGCTGGAAGCCGGTCCGCAGGCGGGGACCTGAGCCGGCCGACTGACACCTGTCTCAGAGAACGACCCTGCTTCTTCGAGTAGAGCCCGATTCCGGTGCAGCCGCGCGGGACCTTGAACTGAGGCCAGTAGCCCAATTGTCGCCGATGACGGTCTTGGGCATTACGATCTTCGCTCCCAGCTTCATGGCTTTCCTGAGCGAGCAAGTCCGGCCCCGGCGGTCGGTTTGGTCGGGCGCCGGCGCGGAGATGAGAATGCCGGGGCGGCGATGCCACCCCGGC
>CAYOCZ010000303.1:0-4508 GCA_964402475.1 uncultured bacterium
ACTTGGGGCGCGGCAGACACAAGGGCCTGCCGGATAGGATGCCCCGACGCCGATTAGTACAAGTTCTGTTACTGCAAGGAGGCAGCGCTTGGCAATTGGTATTGTCTGTAGTCCGCTAGGACGGAACTCAACCGCTTACAACTGGGCCGCAGGGTCAATGATGTCGATGCGCCCGAGTTGCTGCTCCGGGCCGGTCACGCTCACGGTGCACGACGTTTCCGGCCGACTCGTACGGCGGCTGGAGAGTGGCCCTCGACCTGCGGGCAGGCACGTCGTACGCTGGGACGGCACCGATGTCCATGGTCGCTCCGTACCTGCCGGAGTCTACTTCGTCCGTCTGTCTGCCTCCGGCATAGTTTCGACTGGACGTCTGACCCTCGTCAGATAGAATATACAAGCGGGGAGGCGGTCACCGCCTCCCCGCCAACTTTCATGGTCAGGCAGCTGGTCCTCGTCCTCATCGGCGGGACGGTTCTACTCGCTGCGACGATGAGGCGCGTCTCTACGCTTCCGTCTGGACCCTACTCGGGTTCTGGTGGTCGGATCTCCTGCTGCGACAGCGACCACGACAGCCTGCCTGAACTTCTGTTCCACACCGGCACGATTCAGGCTTCGGACCCGATGCGTATCGAAGTCTGGGAGCATCAGGGCTGGAATCGGTTCAGGTTGGTCTTTGCAGACACGGGTGATATTTCCCCTGAACCACAGGGGATTGTGACCGGCAATGCCATCCCCTTCGCTGCCGGTGACATCGATGCGGATGGACTGACCGACATAGTCTGCATCAGCATTGAGATCAATGCTGCGCGAGACACGGCGTACAACATCGTCATGACTCTAGAGAGCCCCGACAGCTTCAACTACCCGTGTTCTCTTTCGTGGTACTACCGATACGGCAACAACTTCGTCATACCACACCCCACGGATTATCTGTCGGACCTCGACGGGGATGAGCATAGGGAGATATTCGTCGCTACGCCCTCCATTGGTGCGTGCTTCTGGGAGAACGTTAGCGACAATCAGAATGAACTCGTCTGGGTCGACAGCACTCACCCGGGCTATAGGTTGACGTCCGGAGACTTCGATTTGGATGGGAAGATGAACTTCGCGTCCGCCTCGTTGGGGAGCTACGGAACGATGTCGGTCTGGGAATGCACCGGCGATGACCAGTACGACGTCGTGTATCAGGACACGGTCTGGCAGCCGAATGGCGCGGACTTGTTCACGACCAATGACATCGACGGCGATGGCAAGCCCGAGTTCTACGTGGCCTATGAGAACGTTCCGCGCGGCAAGATGTACCTGAACATGTGGGAGATGGTAGGCGACGATGTGTACACCCGCACGTTGGTAGACTCGGTCTGGTTCTCAGGGACTAACTGGGGTAGAATCAGCGAGTGCGGAGACATCGATGGGGACGGGGTCGATGAGTGCATCTGGACCACGCCGGACATCATCAAGGTATACAAGGCCGTTGGTGACAACGACCTGCAAGAGGTGTGGCACTGGGACAACGACCATGGCGGATTCCGGTCGCTGGTCAGTACCGTCTATGACGTGAACAACGACGGGTACAACGAACTGATTACAGCGGGCAACGCGAAGATATCGATATTCGAGGTCGATGCCGTTGACCTGCTTTCACCCAACGGTGGGTCGTGCAGCGTGGGCGACACGGTGACGATACGATGGGCCATCAACATGCCGCCGCGGTGCGACTCGCTGTCTCTGTTCCTGAGGCGTGACTCCCTGTGGCACCTCTCCACTATCGTGACCGGGCTGCCGGTAACGGACACGGCCTATCGTTGGGTCGTGCCTGCTGGAGTCCCGGAGACCGCTCGCGTGGTCGTGATTGCCTACGGTCCGGGCTGGCAGTTTGACATGAGCGACAGCGTCATCACCTTCATCGGCGGCGGCGTGGCAGAAGGGACTGGCAACGTGCCTTCGCAGTGGGCGCTCTCAGTCAGCCCGAATCCCGCCCGAGGTCCATTGAGCATCCGCTACGATGTGCCAACTCAGTCCCGAGTCTCGGTTGGCGTGTACGACGTCGACGGCAGACTGGTTAGGTCCCTGTCCGAAGGCGACGTCGCCCCTGGCCGCCACGAGGCCAAACTTCCAGCAGGCGAACTCCCTGCCGGAATCTACTTCCTTCGTCTCGACGCTCCGGGCTTCCGGTCGGTGAAGAAGGCGGTTGTGGCGCGCTAGCGCGCGAGAATGGTGAGTCGGGAGTAGAGAATAGCCGATCGCGAGCAGGGGCGGGCGAGATCCCGCCCCTGCTTGGAGGCCGACCATGCGACTCGTCGGGAAAACATTTCACGCTATTGATGGTCCGAGGCGGGGCGCTTCCAGTGGGAAACGGAAACCGCTATTCCAATCGGAGCCGGCACCTGACCGACACGCCTGCGCCGGTGTCTTGTTCGCATATCTCCCATCAGGCTCAGGCTTTGCGCACGTGCTCTGATCTCCCGCAGCAGACTTGGGGGGCATGCCCCGGGCTTGCCCCGGGATAGTCCCCGGACTGGCCCGCGCTGTTCTCTCCGAACACTTCCGACAGGTCCTGCGCGAAGCCTCTTTCAGCGTTCTGCCGGTGCCAGCCCGAACAGTCATCGCCGCAGTCATCCGGGCAGGTTCCGTTCATGTCTCGCCGACGGCTGCCTGCCAAGTCGAGGCGGGACGAACAAGCGCGGGTGAGTGTCGCTGCGATACAGAACACAGGTCAGAGGTCGCGCCGGACAAAAAGCCCTCCTCTCATCATCAGGCGAGACGCCATGGGCCGTCGGCCTGCTGCTAGGGCGTGGGTGCCGGGACGCTGAAGACCTCGTAGCGGATTGCCGCAAGGACTTGCAGAAGGGGACACGTCCACGGAGCGACGCGAGGAACGCGTCGCGGATGTGTCCCCGCCGCGGGTTGCCCACTTCTCCAAGAGCACCTGGGCTTCGCGCGCAAGGGTCGGGCCCGAGATTGTCCGGCCGTGCGAGAGACGGAAGACGGAAGAGTTGCCGGGCAAAGTCGAGGTAGAAGACGATGTACATCGTGTCGATGCCTGAGGCACTCAGCACCTGCTTGGTATCGAGCTCCATCGAGTTAAGCGCCAACATCGATGCCTCGTAGCGTTCGGTCATGTCGGCAAAGATGCGGGCAGTAGTCTGCGCCGCTATCTCGGGTGAGTACTTCGCCTTCCAGCGCGAGATTCGGCGTGTTACGTCGGACATGATGTGACTCCTTTCCGGCCGTCGGGCCGGGGTTCCGGACCATTCCATCTACTGGATTAGAGAACTGGAGGCCTCTCAACGTAACCTCTCACATGATTGTCTGCCGCCGGACACGAAAAGCGCGGAGGAATCTTGTTGACCCTGACCGGGCGCGACCTGATGGCCCGGAGCTCTGCCTGAGACTCGCGCCGGCAGGAGGGGAGTCACTCCCGGGTTGACTCCGGGGTTGAGTTCCGAAGCGAACGTGGCGATGAATGTGCATCTGAATCAAGGAGTTAGCTTGGGTCTCAGCTACGCGGCGACGGTCGGAGTCAATGCAACAGCGAACACCGCCGTGACCTAGACCTTCAGCGCCGCAGCGAGTGCAGGGTCGAGTTCGGCAGCCAGTCGCGCCGTGACTCGCACCCCGACTCGCGCTTTGGATGCCGAGTTGAGTTCGGCAGCGAGTTGCGGGCCGAATTGGCGGCTAAGTGTCCAAGTCAGGGCTCAAATGAACGCCGCAATCCTGGGTCGAGTTCCGCGACCCGCGCAGCGGCCAAAGCCATCAAGGCTCGCGTCTTCTGCGGGTGTCGTGGTTCACCTGCTTGTCCTCTATATGTGGTGGTCTGCCGGCCTCCGAACACAATTCTGCCGGGGAGTGGGCGGCCCAGGGACCGCCTGGGGGGTGGCATCGGCCGACACGGCGCGAGGTACGACAGAACTCGCAACTGCTGGTACTTCGAGGGGAACAACGAATCGAACGACGACGCGAATAACTGCCGGAACAACGTCTCGAACAACTACATGAACAACTAGCCGAACAGCGACGGATTCAGGTTGAGATACAGGTCGATATACAGCTCACTATTCAGCCGACGATACATGTGCCGACGTAAGTGATTACACGGGTGGCGATACGTCCGTCGCTACATCCTGACGAACAACGAGAGGTACTTTGAGAGACGCAATCACGCCTTCGGCGCGAGGTACCAGTTTCCAGGGGACAGTTTCCAGTTGTCAGTGGCGGGTTCGGGACACGGGCATGCGCGAAAGCTGTGGGGCCAAATGGGGACAGTCCCTCGGAGCGCTTGCGTAGGACTCAGCGCGGTACAGTCCCCATTTGGGCGGTACAGCCCCGTTTTCGCGGTCAGGCCCCGCGCCCCGAACGCCAGGTGGCTGGGCGTGGGTTCGAGTCCGACAGGCGACGGGAGCGTCTGGCGCTTGATTCCACCGCTCGCGCGGCTACACTGAGACAGATGAACGACGCATTCAGTGCAGATCAAGGCCAAGGTCAAGGCTGAGAGGGGATACCCAACG
>CAYOCZ010000304.1:0-1303 GCA_964402475.1 uncultured bacterium
CGGCCAAGGCCAAGGAGTTGCACGATTTCGCGCACGCCCCCAAGGCCAAGAAGGGGACTGTCCCCGCACGGGGACTGTCCCCAAAGCCGAAGAAACCCGCTGCGAGAAAGAAGCGTGCGACGAAGAAGGCCAAGCCCGCGGCCGAGTAGCAGGAAGACAGGATGAGACTTGCCGAACGGATGAACCGGCTCGGAACCGAAACGGCGTTCGACTGCCTCTGCCGCGCCAGGGCCCTCGAGTGCAAGATGGATGTGGTCCACCTCGAAATCGGCGAGCCCGATTTCGACACGCCCAAGCACATCCGCGAGGCCGCCAAGAAGGCGCTCGACGAAGGCTACACTCACTACGGCCCGTCGGCGGGGCTGCCCGAACTCCGCGCCGCGGTCGCGAAGTACTCGGGAGCCCTGCGCGGCATCCACTTAAACCCCGAGCAGGTGGTGATAACTCCGGGCGGCAAGCCGGTCATGGCCTTCGCCATCATGGCCCTGGTGGAAGAGGGAGACGAGGTCATCTATCCCAATCCCGGGTTCCCCATATACGAGTCGATGATAGAATACATGGGCGGGACCGCCGTGCCGACTCGTCTGCGTGAGGAGCGCGACTTCCGTCTCGATGCCGAAGAACTGACCTCGCTGGTGAACGCACGCACGAAGCTTATCATCATCAATTCGCCTGAGAACCCGACCGGCGGAGTGCTGACGCGGGAAGACCTGCGCCTCATCGCCGAGACCGCGCTCAAGCACAACGTCTGGATTCTCGCCGACGAGATCTACTCCGAAACCCTGTACGACGAGAAGTTTGAGAGCATCAGTCAGTTCCCGGAGATTCACCAGCGCCTGATTATCCTCGACGGATTCTCGAAGACCTATGCGATGACCGGCTGGCGGGTCGGTTACGGCATCATGCCTCCCCAGATGGCGGACAAACTCGCTCGTATCCAGACTAACACGAATTCGTGCACTTCAACCTTCAGCCAGCGCGCCTGCCTCGACGCCCTGACCGGCCCGCGCACGGAAATCGACGGGATGCTCGCCAAGTTCAAGAAGCGGCGCGACTTCATCGTCAAAGGCCTGTCCGAGATACCGGGGTTCCGCTGCAAGCTGCCGCTCGGCGCGTTCTACGCGTTCCCGAACGTCGAGGGTACCGGCATCGACTCTGAAGTCCTGGCGCACCGGCTGCTCGAAGAGAAGGGCGTGGCCTGCCTTGCCGGCACCTGCTTCGGCAAGTACGGCAACGGCTTCCTGCGGTTCAGCTACGCCAACTCAATCGAGAACATCGCCAAAGCGCTCGAGCGGATCAAAGA
>CAYOCZ010000304.1:1403-4492 GCA_964402475.1 uncultured bacterium
ACGCCGGGTTCCGGCCTGACTCGGTCGCGGTATCCGGCCTTGGCCCGCGCCGGTGCTGGTGGAGAACGTATCTCAAATCTCACTTGTGACTCTGATGATGCGGCTCAGTCAGTACGGTGCACGTAACTCAGTGGAGCCCTGCTCGAGTACCCAATTGTCTGGCCACCGAACGGCAAGACGTGGCTGTGAACGACTGCTGGTGCCCTTACGCCAGCCGTGGAAATACCGATTCACTTTTCGGAGGCGCTCATGAAACAGATGGAGTATCTAGACCGCGAAATGCAGTCGAACCGGCGGTCCCTTCTTAGGTCGCGCAATGTCGTAAGACTCGATGACATATGCAGAACAGTGATTCGTACCTGGCAGGGTGAGATGGGACCGTACCCATATACGCCCCACGATGACAAACACTGCATAGAGGTCGAGAGGATGCTGTGCAAACTCCTCACCGTGTCAAAGATGAAACGCTGTTTTTCGGAGGCCGAGAGCTTTCTCCTTCTCGCATCTGCCTGGTTGCATGACATAGGAATGAAGCCAACCATCTTAGAGGGCGATAAAGACAGCGGGGCTCTGCGGAGCCAGTTGAGCACCGCCGAGTGGGACAGGCACGTTAGAGAGAAACACGAGGAGAGATCAGCGGAGTACGTCCGCGTCAAAGGAAAGGACCTCGGCCTCAACGATCTCGAGACAAAGCACCTGATGACGATGTGTCTGATGCACAGACACTGGGCCTACGGCGAACTGCAGCAACTACCGACTGTAACAAAAGACGATCTCGCAATACGGATCCAGCTCTTGGTGGCGTGTCTCAGACTCGCGGACGCGCTACATCTACCTGACAGAACAAAGGTCAGCGATTTCAAGACCTACTTGGCTCTCGGACTAGGCCCGGTGCAGCGGTTTCACTGGTTCAAATCGAAGTACGTCGAGAGTGTGCTTCCTGACCATGAGAAACAGACCATTGCACTCATCCTAAAGACGCCTAGTCACAAGACGGCACCGGGCAACTGGAAGGACAGGCTTGGTTCCCTCGGCGAGCTGCTCGCGCGTGAGGTGCAGAACGAGCTGGATTCCATAAAGGACATCTTTACCAAGGAAGGTTTGTTCACGTACCTCAGGGTAATACCGGACTTTGCGGAGACTCCAGTCTTCTCTCCTGTAGACCTGCACGAACTCGGCGAGCTGGTGAACCACATAGAGCTGTTCGACCCAACAGTGACCCCGAACGCCAGCTCAGTCGTGAAATCAGTACTGGGGGAGATCCGGCTCCTGGCTGGAGCGGACAGAGGGGAAAAGGGCGTCGAGCACTTACGAGACTATTGCAGCGTTGTACTCGACACAATTGTCCGAGAACGACCAGACCATGTTCTGCTCAAGAAGATCCGTGACGCCCTCGGGGCCATCCTCTCACGGAGGGGAATATCGGACGCCGTGACCGTACGTCGAGCCAAGGCTATGGTGGATAACTGCGAAGCAAAACATGCAGCCGCCATGAGGGCAATGCCGGGAGTGACGTTTGGCGTCATCTCGGACGGTCGACCAGTTCTTCTTTATGGATACAGTGAGACAGTAGTCAGCTGCGTCGAGTACTACTTGAGACGCGCCAGAAAGGCTCTAGATATCTACGTGTGTGAGGGACGCGCCAAAACTACATATCGACACAACAACCGCCTAGTCTACTGCGACTGTGTGAAGTATATGGAGGCATTGGACAAGTCGTTTGAGCGTACCGCGGTGAAACTGAGATGCGGGAGAAGGACTGGTGAGTTTAGGTCCAATCGAATACACTACATCACCGATTCCTGTGCGTCACACCTGTTCTCACGCAATAGAGAGATGCGCGTTCTATTCGGAGCGAATTCGATCGGCGAGGATGGCAGCGTCGCCCATACTCTCGGCCATCTGGCGGTCGCAGACATGGCCAAGGCTTACGGTATACCGGTCTACGTGATCGCTGAGTCACTCAAGATCGGACATCTTGACCTTGGCAAAGACCCACCAAGGGGGAACAGGTGGCTCACCACGGACACGGCCTACGAACCAAAGATCGAGATCTTCACAGATCTCAACCCTCGAGTTGACATAGTGCCTGCAGAGAGAATCCTAGAGATAATCACAGAAAAGGGACGAGTCAGCCCAACAGAAGTGTCAACACATCAGGAAAACACTTGGATGGAGGTCACGTAGAGCTGCGGCCAATACTGGCTCGCAATGGCTGTGTTCATGTGGGGACTGCAGATGCGTGTTCGCCCGCTTGACCCCGCGTCGCCGCGCACCATAATCTGTCCGTGCGCACGTTCGACCCGGACAAGTACGAGCCCGAGGTTGACCCGGACTTCGGCGGCCGCCCGGAGACGGTCGCCGCGTTCAAGGAACAACTGCGCAGGGACTCTGAAGGACTGCCAATCGGCAAGGTTTTGCCCGGCAAAGCGATTGAGAATGACTTCGGCTCATGCCATCGGATGACCACAACCGTGCGCGGGGCCTTGCGCCGCGGCGACGCCGAGAAGACCCGGCAGGACCTGCTCGGTTCGGTCAACCTGGTCCGTGGCATCCGCGACAAGACTCGGGCGCGGCTCGTAGAGCAGGGGTTCAAGACCCTCGCCGACCTTGAAGACCATCCGCGCTTCTGCGGCGATGCCAAACGCATCCGCGAGCTGCTCGAAGCCGGCAGCACCGAGAAACTAACCGAGGTCGTCGGCGCGCGCCTGTCCAAATCGCATCCCAAGGTCCTCGGCCTTTCCGGCCTGCACGCCGACGCGGACTTCCTCTTCCTCGACCTCGAGACGATGGGCCTGTTCGCCGGGCAGCCTCTCGTCGTGGCCGGCATCGCCCGGCTTGGCTCGGACAACACAATTGTCGTGGACCAGTACGTTGTCCGCGACTTCCCGGACGAACTGGCGCTGCTCGCCGAGGTGAACCAGCAGGTCGCGGCGCACCGGGTACTCGTCACCTACAACGGCAAGTCGTTTGACCTGCCGTTCCTCACCGGCCGTTCCGCTTACTACGGCATCAAGCTCAAGCCGCCCGGGGTCCATTTCGACCTGCTCCATTTCTGCCGCCGGGCCTGGGGACGAAAACGGGGACTG
>CAYOCZ010000305.1:0-4491 GCA_964402475.1 uncultured bacterium
GCCAACGGCTCGATGTCCTCGAACCAGTCGGGCGAGGGCGAAATCCGCAAGAACATCATCGAGGCCGACCTCGTTGACTGCATGATCGCCATGCCCGGCCAGCTCTTCTACTCAACCCAAATCCCGGTCTGCCTCTGGTTTATCTGCCGGAACAAATCCGGCAGACCCTCACCCCAGCCCTCTCCCATTGGGAGAGGGAGTAAGGGTGAGGGCGCACAGCCTGAGGTAGAGGGTAAGAAGGACGTGAACTACCGGGGAGGATACGAGTTCGCGGCGTTAGTTGAGAAGGCCCGCGATTTACGGAAGAAGCAGACGCCAGCGGAAGAAGTAATGTGGGCGATGCTGCGTGATCGGCAGTTCATGGGCTTGAAGTTCCGCCGGCAGCACCAATTCGGCGACTACATCGCGGACTTCTATTGCGCAGAGCAGAAGCTGGTGGTCGAGCTTGACGGCCCAATCCACAAGACTGATGCACAGAAGAAGCACGACGCCAAGCGTGACGCATACCTGTTCTCAATGGGCAATGCGGTGGTCAGGCTGAGCAACGACCTCGTGCTCAGTGACCCGCAAGGCGCTCTGACCCGTATCGTCGCCTCTCTCCCTCTGGGAGAGAGGACCGGAGTGAGGGCGACTTCGCTGCGCGATAGACGAGGCGAAGTCCTGTTCATCGACGCTAGGAAGCTCGGTACGATGGTCGACCGCACCCACGCTGAACTCACCGACAAGGACATCGAGAAGGTAGCCGATACGTACCACGCTTGGCGCGGCCCCTCACCCAAACCCTCTCCCACTGGGAGAGGGCAAGCCGCGGGCGCGGGTGAGGGAGTCGCGGCCTACCGCGACGTCGCCGGCTTCTGCAAAGGTGCGAAGCTGGAGGAAATCCGCGGCCACGGCCACATCCTCACGCCCGGCCGCTACGTCGGCGCGGAACCGCAACCGGAAGATGCCGAGCCTTTCGCCGACAAGATGAAGCGTCTGACCGCAGAACTCGAGAACCAGTTCGCCGAATCGGCCAAGCTTGAGAAAGCGATACGGAAGAACCTCAAGGGACTGGGATTCGACACCTGAATTGCAGCGCAAACATATGCTTGACATGACGAAGAACGGGGTCTATATTTACTCACAGTTTATCTGCTCCCCGCGTGACATGCCGAAAGGCCTCATGCGGGGTTACTTTTTCCGGAGGCCAATTCCGTGATACAGGAACCAACGACGAAGAGGGCGATCATCTTCGTCGACGGACAGAATCTTTTCTATGCCGTCAAAGAGGCCTTCGGCTACACCCATCCAAACTATGACGTGCAGGCGCTGGCTGAGTGGGTTTGCGGCGACCAGGGCTGGCAACTGGAAGAAGTACGGTTCTATACCGGCATCCCGAGCGTGCAGGATAATCCGAAGTGGAACCAGTTCTGGGGCCGCAAGCTCAGCGCAATGGGCAAAGCCGGCATCCACGTCTTCACTCGGCAGTTGCGTTACCGCAACCAGACCATCATCATGCCCGACGGCGCTCAGCGAAGCGTCTTGGTCGGTCAGGAGAAAGGCGTCGACGTGAGGCTTGCGCTGGACGTAGTCCGGGTCGCACGCGAGGGCAAGTGTGACGTGCTCGTCATCTTCAGCCAAGACCAGGACCTGTCCGAGGCGGCAGACGAAATCCGGGTCATTGCCCGCCAGCAGTTACGATGGCTGCGCATCGCCAGCGCATTCCCGGTAAGCCCGACTTGCACGAACACCCGTGGCATCAACAAGACCGACTGGATTCGCATTGCCCGCAACGTGTACGACCGTTGCATTGACACCCGCGACTACAACAGGCCCTGATGTCGGACCGACTAGCGACAGCCAGACCGTACTGACCATGCCGAGTGAGTGGCCTACGGTCCTAGTGGAGGATATCGCCACACGCGTGGCGTCCGGTCCGTTTGGGTCCAACCTTGGGAGTTCTGACTACATCGACGATGGAGTCCCCGTCATTCGCGGCTTCAACCTGGCCGGGCCGCGTTTCGTAGATGAAGGTTTCGCATTTGTTTCGCCAGAGAAGGCCGACAGCCTCGGCAACTCGACCGCATTCCCGCGGGATATAGCCTTCGCTGCCCGCGGCACCGTCGGTAGCGTCGGGTTTGTCCCACACCACAGCTACGCCAGATACGTGCTGTCCCCCAATCTCATCAAGCTGACCGTAGATGCGACCAAAGCGGACCCCGCCTACGTGTTCTACTACTTCCGCTCGTCGCACGGCCAGCACGAGATTTTCTCACACGTCAGCACCACCGGTGTCCCGAAGATAGAGAGAGCACTTGAATCGCTCAGGCAGTTTAAGGTAACACTTCCCCCGATTGACACTCAGCGTGCCATCGGCCGTATTCTTGGTGTGCTGGACGACAAGATTGAACTGAACCGGAAGATGAACGAGACGCTGGAGCAGATGGCTCGGGCGATCTTCAAGTCCTGGTTCGTGGACTTTGAGCCCTTCCGCGACCAGGGGATGGTCGACTCGCCACTCGGCAAGATTCCGAAGGGATGGGGAGTAGATCAGCTCTCGAGTCAAGTGTCTGAGGGTATCGGCGGCGACTGGGGTAGCGAGACCCAGTTCGATGGGGGAATCGCCGTCAGATGTCTTCGTGGCGTTGACCTTGAGAACCTGCGCGCATCGGGTTGGTCCGATGCTCCAGTGCGGTGGGTCAAGGCCGCAAGCCTGGAGAAACGCCGCCTTACCGAACGTGACGTCATCGTGGCCAGTTCGGGGCTTGGCCCGCTTGGCCGTCCGCTTTGGGCAGTTCAATCCTTAAGCAGAGTATACGGAGAGCCGATCACCTACTCGAACTTCTGCGCCCGACTCACGGCCCCGAATGAAGTGTTAGCCTCATACGTAGACAGGGTGCTCTGGAACATGCGTGTAACCGGGGACATCTGGGAATACGCGACCGGGACTTCCATTCCGAATCTGGATGTGGCGGGCCTGCTGAAAGGTGTGACCGTGGTGGCCCCTCCGACCGCTATCCTGAGCCGATTCCATGCCATTGTTCGTACTGCATACGATAGGCTACTAGGTCAAGAATCCCGCACCCTAGCCGCCATCCGCGACGCGCTCCTGCCGAAGCTGATGAGCGGGGAAGTTCAGTTCTCCGCTTCCGCGATGAAAGCGGGGAGGTTTTCCTGACGGATCATCTCCGACGTCTTGGCAATCGCATTGCAGTCCCGATTCAGCCCGACGAAGACGGCTTCACCGGTAGGGAGTGCCCGGACCCCGATTGCGAGGGCTATTTCAAGGTCGAGTTTGGCACCGGGCTCAAGGGCAAAGACCTTCCTTGTCACTGTCCCTACTGCGGGCACACGGCCCAGCATGATACCTTCGGGACGAAGGAGCAGATTGAGTATGCGAAGTCGGTGGCGATGCGGAGAATCACCGACGCCGTGCATCAAGACTTGAAGGAACTGGAATTCGACCACAAGCCCATCGGACCATTCGGCATCGGCATCTCGCTTAAGGTCAAGCCAGGCGACCCGATTCCCATCCGTCACTACAGAGAGAAGTCTCTTGAGACGGAGGTCGTATGCGACCACTGCTCTCTTCATTACGCCATCTATGGCGCGTTCGCCTTCTGCCCCGATTGTGGGCGTCATAACTCGCATCAGATACTGGAGAAGAACCTCGATGTCGCAGGGAAGTTGCTGACGCTCGCGGCTGGGCAGGAGATGGAAATGGCCCGATCCATGCGGGAGGACGCCCTCGAGAACGTCGTGTCGGCGTTCGACGCGTTTGGGCGCGAAGCCTGTCGCGTACACGCCAAACGTGCAGCGGAACCGCCGGCCGTCGAGAGCCTGTCTTTCCAGAGCCTCGAAGGCGCTCGTAGGCGGCTGCAGGACAAGTTCGGCTTTGACCTCGCCAAAGGTTTGGATGCCGAGGGCTGGGAGTTCGTATGCCGCTGCTTCCAGAAGCGACACCTAATGGCCCACAAGCTGGGCATTGTGGATGGCGAGTACCTGGCCAAGGCAAACGATCCGTCTGCCATCCCGGGACGCCGCATCAGCGTGTCGGACGACGAGGTCAGGATGCTGGTGGAGCATATGCGTCTGCTTGGGCGGTTCCTGATTGCCCAGTTGGAGCCGGCAGAGGGCCCAGGTGCACGGACTTCGAACGGGTGACAAATGACCTACCATTGTCCGCGGACGCACTCCTGCCGAAGCTGATGAACGGAAAGGCAAGAGTGCCCGAGACGACGGAAGAGATGGAGGCCGTGACATGATACAGTCCCCAGAGTGGATAGCGCTGTCCCGTGAGGCTGAAGTGGCCGCCGAGCTATTGGCCTCAGGAGTGACCGCCTTAGGGCGGGCGAACCACATGCAACACGGCTACTACAATCAAGCATTCTTTAGCCTGTCGATCGGACTTGAGCGCACCGCCAAGATAGCGGTCATCGTCGACTACTGCTTGGACCACAGTGGTTCCTTTCCGACTGACAACACACTGCGCGCCTGCGGACATGACTTGGA
>CAYOCZ010000306.1:0-4478 GCA_964402475.1 uncultured bacterium
TGACGGTGATCGACGGTGCGACCAATGATACAACTACGGTAGCCGTCGGCGAGTGCCCCACTGCCGTGGCGGTGAACCCGGTCTCCAACAGGGCCTATGTCGCGAACATCAACAGCAGCACCGTGACGGTGATCGACGGTGCGAACAGGCCGCCAACCATTGTCCGCGGTGTGCTGTTCATGCCGGTGCTTGCAGGCAGTCCGGTCACGTCCCGCGCCGCGTTGCTGGATATCGCGGGTCGCAAGGTACTGGACCTCACGCGAAGCCCGAATGACGTGCATTCGCTCGCTCCCGGGGTCTACTTCGTGCGTTCGACGTCAGGCGTAGCGGGTAATGCTTGCAGCGTCACGAAGGTCGTGGTAACGCGGTAGCGGGCGCAGCGGCATTCGGGAGTCTCGGGGACACAATACGAATTAGGTCACGACGCACGTCAAGGGCATCAGGGTCCCGCCCCAATTCCGCCCGGCGAGGCGACTACCGTCGCAGCTCAAGCCCGGCGTCGGTTTGTGGTTGGCCGTCACCGACACCAGACTTCTGACTGCAGAAGGCCGCAAGCCGCAGACCGTCCGAGCGTCCGGGGCTGGGCGCACTAGACGAGCGGGACCGCGAGGCCCCGCTCATTCCTAGAAATGCCGGACTAGCGCAGTAAGACAGCCTTGGCGGTCAGGGAGCGGTCGCCCGCCTGCAGCCGGTACAGGTACAGACCATTGGCCACGGTCCGGCCCAGGTCGTCCCGGCCGTCCCAGGCCGATATGTGCCTGCCCGCCGGCATCGCCTCGTCAACCAGGGTCCGCACGCACCGGCCCCCGGCATCATAGACCCGGAGCCGCACCGGCCCGGGTCTCGGCAGTTGCCACGCAATGCGGGCCGCCCGGTTGCTCGGGTTCGGCGTGACCGCCACTGCCAGCCTCACGATTTCTGAGCCCGCCTCCGCGCCGGGCTCGCTGACGCCGGTCGCCGGGTCGGTGGTGTAGAGAATGGCGTGCTGCGGGACGAGCGGCGATGCACCCCGGTGGTAGCTGCCGTTGAACAGACACTGGATGCCGATCGCCCGGCTCTGGTCCTGGATGCCGACCGTCGTCGAACTGGTCTGGTTCGCGGTCATGTACTGGACCAGGATTTGGCTGTTCCCGTCCGCGGCCGCCATCGTCGTATCGTAGAACACGAACTCGAACTTGTCGCGGTTGCCGCCTGAGTAGTAGCGGACGCTGTCGAACTCGACGATGAAGCGATGGTTCGCCGTGTCGTGGTACCAGTAGACGTAGCCGGCTCCGCCGCTGCCCGAGACCGGATACAGGTCGTCCCAGTTACCGCAGATCACTGCCGGCGGCGCCGAAGTGCTGGGCAGGGCAGTGTTGGTGTAGTCGGACGTGGTGTAGTTGCCGCAGGCAATCCAGCCGTCGGCCGAAACCGAGAGCTGGGTGTACGGCTGTCCGTAGAACATCACCGGACCGAATGCGGACGGGATGCTGATGAGCTCGACGTCGTCGTTCTGGGCGAAGCTGATTTGCGTGCCCACCCCGTTCACTTCCACCCAGTCATAGGTCGGGTGCTGGTCGTAGAGCGTATCGATGTCGTCGTACGCCCAGTACAAAGCCGGGGTCCGCGGTCCGTCGGGGATCGGGTCCGTGGCCCGCAGCTCACCGACAATGATGTCGAACGCAAGCGTCCAGGTCGTCCCGCCGCACGCAACCTCCAGGGTACACGGAATGGGAGTCTCCGGGGGCATCGTCAGGGCCTGGACCACGAACGGGTCGGCCGAGTTGCTGCCCGTGCTCTCGGCCGGAATCATGCCGAAGTCGCCGGTCGAATCCTCGACCTCCAGCCGCGCGTCCCCGGACTTGAGCACGCCGGTCACGTTCAGCGCATTGCCGTACCCGGTGTTCCTGACGAAGACGACTAGTTGGGTCCGCTCGTTCGGGTCCAGCCGCCCGTTCTGGTTCCCGCCCGCTATGGTATCCACCGCTTGCAGGCTCTGGTAGGTCAGGTATGGCGCACCTACCCGCAGGCGGACGTTCGAATTCCACGCGGAGTCTTTGACATCGCGGCACTGCATCACGAAGTGAATCTGGTGGCCGTTGGTGCAGGCCGGCGCCACTGAGAACTCGAACCCGGCCGGCCCGGTGAACGCCGAGTCGTGCGGGGCGATGTCACCGAAGTCCCTGGATGAATCGAGCAGGGCCACGTACGTGTCGCTGATGCGGAGCTTCCCGGCCAGGCTGTTGGCCACCGAGTCCCCGACGTTCTTCACCCAGGTGGGCAGGATGATGGTCTCGCCCGGGTTGATTGAGCCGTCGCCGTTGCCGCCCGGAGCCGAATCCACGATTGTATGCCTCAGATGGATGACGTACGCCGAGTTCGGCGCAATCGTGATGACTGAACCCAGGTATGGTTTGAGGTTCCTGCCGGTCACGGTCACGAATACCGAGTCACCGGCCTGGGTCGCGTTGAGCGTGAAACCCACGTGCCCCGAAGCATTGGTGCTACCGACGTGGTAGACTGTCGTATCCGCCTTCGACATCACGCAGACCAACGCCCCTTCCACCGGTCCGCCGGTATCATTGACCGTCACGCTGAACGGGAACGAACCGATGACAACGACCGGCGGATGGGTCACGTTCAGTTGTCGAGGCACCGCGGACCAGACCCCGAGTTCGGGGTCCCCGAAGCTGTTGAACATGTAGAGATCTTCTTCGGAAACGTTGTTCGGCAGCGGATAGGCTTGCAGCATGAACAGCTTGCCCCACTGCGTGCACTGGGCAAAGGTATAGTGCAGACTGTCAACATAGGACATGAACGTACCGGCAGCCAGGGAGTCGTTGTATCCCGAGTAGCTCACCTCGGACGCCCCAAAATACCCGCACCCGCCCTTCTCCTCACCGGCCTTCAGCCACGCCTCGGCATGGCAGTCCTGCGTTTCGTCGAAGTCGCCGGAAAGGCAGGTCGGAGCAACCACCATCGGCACCATGCGGCCGTTGCTCAGGGCGGCTACGTTGGAGTTGGTCCAACTCGGGCTGACGTTGACCCAGGCCGCGTTGCCCCCGTGCCCGCGATACAGCATCCACGACCGGCCCAGATTCAGCGAGTCGGTCAGCCCCTGCGCGGTATTCAGGTCCCAGCGCTCGAACAGCGTGTCGAACTGCACGAACGGCCGGTCCATCACGTAGTTTCTGATTCTGATCACCACGGTCCAGAAGCGGGTGTTACCCTCGTACGCGGCCACCGCGCAGACCTTTCCGAACCACTGCGTGTTTTCCATGTAGGGGTCGCGCTCGTACTTGTACAGCTTGTTCAGCACGGCCTCCGCTTCGGCAGTCGTCCGCACGCAGACCCGCGCTATCATCAGGTCCGCCAGCAGGTCTCCGCCTTCCTGCAGCGAGTACTTCAGGTCCGAGGCGTCGGTCTCGCCCGGCCAGTGACAGCAGCGGACATAGTCCGGCGCGTCGCCGACCAGCAGCACGTAGTCGGGCGGATACGGCCAGGTGTTGTAGGCGTCCGCGATGTAGGCATCGATGTGGGCCGTGTCGTTCCCGCCGACCTCGGTGGTAGTCACGACTTTCGTACGCCAGCCCTTCCGCTGCTTCCAGGCCGCAAACGGCGCGACCGCGCTGGCGAAGTCGTCGTTCGTGATAATCAGATAGCTGCCGTCCTCCGCCCGCTTAGGCGGCCGGACGAACTCGTAGTTGGCGATGAAATCCCGGTACAGCGGCTCAAAGGTCCGCGAGACGTGCCGCCGGTGCCGGGTCTTTACGTTGACGTTCGAGTATCCCTCATAGCGCAGCTCGACCACGAGCCTGCGCGCAACCCGCAGCTCACCTGAAACTGGATTGAACCGCGCCGGCTGGAGTACCAGTTGCACCAGCCTGAAATCTCGCATGACCATCGGCTCGCTCGCGCGGGCGTTCTCGGACGGGTACAGCTCATCGGTCGCATAGCGCTTCTCGTCAATCACAAAAGCCGAAGATACCTGGTCTTCGGGCAACGGTGCCTGGGCCGGGTATACGCTGTACCCGGAAAGCACGGCCTCGTCGGCCTCAAGCACCGAGACCTTCACTCTCTTGTCATCGGGAATCGCTATGAACCTCGCCGCGACCGGCAGTTGCGGCACACCGACCTCGGTCAGTGCGCCTCCGCTGCCCATCCCGAGGTCGAGCTTCTGAAACGCCCTGCCGTTCTCCCGCACGTCTTCAGCGTACAGACCGCGGGCACCGAACTCGACGATTGTCCTCTGAGAATTGGAACTGAGCACGCGGAACTCCGCAGCGCGCTCCCTCGCGCCCGGCTCAAACGGCACCCAGCGCCGGGCCAGAGCATTGCCCGCGACCAGCGCGAGCAGCGCCGACAACACGACCAGCCGCTTCATTGACGCCTCCTGTGGCGGACTCTCTCTGAAAATGGCCTGCTAGCTGACACCTTGTGCCGAAGATGCTACGCCGAACCTCCCTCAAGTCAAGCCAGCGCGGCCCAGCGGCTTGACA
>CAYOCZ010000307.1:0-4465 GCA_964402475.1 uncultured bacterium
GTCGGGCATGGCAACGGGAAAGGCGTCCCGTCCGGTGTTGCGCCATTCGCCTCCGCTTCCCATTCGGTCTTTCCCGTCGGCGAGTTCGGACACGGCTCGTGGACGTACTTGGCCCATGTATTCTCGCTGCTGCAGTTCGGACACTGGAGTCTTGCCATTGCGGTGTTCCTTTCACTCTGCGTTTGTACGACCGGCTGCTCGATGCCATGCGGCGAGAGCAACCCACCATCGTGCTTCACCGGCCCATTTGCCAAACGGGCGACGCCTGCAAGCGAAAAGAACAACACAGGTTATTATCGTGCCCCATCCGTGTCAAGCGAATCACGTCCCGATGTTGCGTGGGTGCTTGACAAGCGGAAGGTCAGGACTATGCTGACCAGGGTCCCACCATGAGTGGCACAACCGACGTACCGGACAAGCTGCAGACCCTGCGCACGCAGGTGGCATCGGCGACAACGCCGGCCGAGCGCGTCAAGACCACGCTGCTGCTTGCTGAGGCACTCTGGCTCAGCGCTCCGGCCGACGCAACGCCGCTATTTGAACTGGTCGTCACCGAGTCCGAGAAGACCGGGCAGACGGCGGATGGGGCGCGGGCGGCGTCCATGCTCAGCGAACTGCTGCGCCGGTCCGGCAACCTCGAAGGCAGCACACGATACGCAGAGTTGGTGCTCAAAGCTGCGGACGTCACCGGCGACGGGCGAATCCGCGCCGGCGGACTCAACCTGGTCGGCATGGTACACCAGGAACGTGGGGAGCTTCGGCGCGCGCGGGAGTGCTTCGAGGAATGCCTGAAGCTCAGCCGCGAGACTGGGTTTGGGCAGGGAGAGCGGTCCGCTCTGAACCAACTCGCCGGCATGTACGGCCAGGGGGGCGAGTCCGAACAGGCCCTTGCGTGCTACCGTCAATGTCTGGAGGCTAGCGCCAAAGCCGGGGACACATATGGCCAAGCCACCTGCCTGCACAACATCGGCTGGACCCTGGAGTCGATGGGTCGCTGGACCGAGGCAACCGAGTACTTCCACCGCGCCGTCGCGTCCTGCGAGCAGCACGGCTGCCGTGACCTGCTGCTGGCTGCCCGGATGGCGCTGGGCGAGCTATCGCTGAAGCGGTCCGACTACGAGAGTGCCGCGTTCATGTTCTCAGCGGTCGTCGAGGCGGAGCGTGAGGCGAAGCACGGCGGCCATCTGCTCAGGGAGGCGCTCTCGAATCTGGGGCGGACGCATTCCCGGTGCGGGAACCTGGCCCGGGCCAGGGAAACGCTCGACGAAGCCGCGCGGCTGAGCAAGGCCGCGGAAGACCGTTGCCTGCTCGCGACCATCGACTGCCGCCGGGCGGAACTGGCGGTTGCCCGGGGACGGCTCGGCGCGGCCGAGGGACTGCTGGCGCACGCCGCGCGCCAGGCGGCGGAGCTAGGCCTACGATGCGAACAAGGCGAGGTGCTGCGGGTCGAGGCGCTCCTGTCCGAGGCCCACGCCAGAACGGATACGGCCCTCGAACTCTTCGTCCGGTCTGAGGCCACCCTTGAACCGCTCGGCGATACCTACGAGCTCGCCCTGACCCGGTTGGGACGTAGCCGCCTCCTCACTGAAATCGGCAAGTCGGACGATGCGCTGGCCCTGCTGCAGAGGGCGGCCCGGACTTTCCGCCGGCTCTCGGTCGTAGCTGAGGCCGAAGAGGCTGGCCGGCTGCTGTACCGACTGGAGGCACGTACCGACCGTGACGCCGCCTTGCTCCAAGGTCTGACCGGCCTGAGCACGCTTGGCCTTGCTCCGGAGCGCTTCGTCGAACGCGCGCTCTCGATGCTATGCGACAACCTCGGGTTCGAGCAGGGCGCCGTGCTGGTTGGTGGCCGGTCGGTAGTGCTCAAGGGACAACCGGACCTTGCCCTGCTACCCGGCCGCCGCTCGTCGCTGTCACAGACCGACCTTGTCCTGGTCCTGCCGGTCAAGCAGGACCGCCGTCACATCGGTCTTGTCTGGCTCCAGCGCGAGTTGCCGCTTTCGACGCGGGTGGAAACCGAGTTGCTCGACCTCGTGTCCCGCACTCTCGCGCCGTCACTCGCAAAGCTGGCCGAGCTCACGGCCATCCAAGCCGGCGCCCCGCAGATTCCCGGCCTGCGCTTTCGCGGCGTCGTGGGTCGCAACCGTGAGGTACTCGATATGCTCGCCCTCGTCCCCCGCATGGCCGCAACCACCGTGCCGGTGCTCGTTAGCGGCGAGACCGGCTCGGGCAAAGAGCTTGTCGCACGTGCCCTGCACGAATCCGGCCCGCGTTCCGACGGGCCGTTCATCACGGTCAACTGCGCGGCAGTGCCCGAAAACCTGCTCGAGGCCGAGTTCTTCGGGGTTGAAGAGGGCGCGGCGACCGGGGTGACGGCGCGGCCGGGCAAGTTCGAGCTGGCGCATACCGGGACCATCTTCCTTGACGAAATCGGGGACATGAGTCCGGCCCTGCAGGCAAAGCTGCTGCGGGTCATCGAAGACAAGGCGGTCACGCGGGTCGGAGGAACAAAGGAAGTTCCGGTCGACGTTCGCATCATCGCCGCCACCAACATGGACCTGGAATCCCGTGTACGCCAGGGCCAGTTCCGGAGCGATCTCTTCTACCGCATAAACGGAGTCCGACTCCTGCTGCCGCCTCTGCGCCGTCGCTGTGAGGATGTGTCCGCTCTCACCGACTACTTCGTCGCCCGCACGGCGCACCGGTACAACCGCACCGTACACGGGGCCAGCAAGGAGGTCCTCGCGCTATTCGCCGGTTTTCCCTGGCCCGGCAACATCCGCCAGCTCCTGCTCGCAGTCGAACGGGCCGTGATTCTCGCTGCCGGTGATACCCTTGATGTCACCGACCTGCCGCCCGAACTCAGGCAGGCACGGCCGGCACCGACCGCACTATCGGTTGCAGGCATTCGGAGAGCGAGACGCAAGGCGGGAGACGAGGCCGAACGGGCGGCGCTTCTCGAAGCGCTGAGCCGGGCGAACGGCAACGCGCGCGAGGCTGCCAAACTCACAGGTTACAGCCGAGCGCAGTTCTACCGTCTGCTCCGGAAGCACCGCATCGTCGAGCCGGACTAGCCCGAATCCGCGACCAATTCGTCTCACCAAGTGAGATTGGGTCTCACAGAGTGAAACAGCGGGCATAACTCTAGTAAACACAAAGAGCTAGCTTCCTCTCATGGTCGTCTTCAGTCTCACTAAATGAGACTGAAGACGGCATTGGCCATTCTGCCCTCACAGCTATCTCATTGGCTTGGAGTATCTTACATGTGGAACGGGACTTGGCACGGTCCATGCACAGTGGTATGGCTGGATGAAGATGCGGTATCAGTCGTGGTTTGTGGTGGGGCAAGCCGCCAATACGGCGTCCTGCAGCAAGAGAACAAAGGGGTGCGGTGGCACATCGCACCCCTCGTAATCCAGCCGTTGAGCTTGGCGTTGCGCGGTACGACTCTCAAGCTTGAGATAGAAGGAAGTTGTGACATACAGCCTGCCGATGCAGACCGTTGACTACGTTGACGTGGCCGCCCGAGCCCGGGAGCTTGGCTGCCGGGTTCCGACCGGGATAGCGCTCTTGCCCGGGAACTTCACTAGCGCGGCCAGCGCGGCTGAGCTCCGCTACCATGAGGTGGCGCCCGACGTGCGCTCGGCCTGGCGGAGCATCGGGCTGCAGGACACCGGTCCGCACCGGAAGCTGCGTCCGAAAGTGACGGTCACTCCCGATGCCTCGGGCCAGCCGGTCCCGCTCACGGTCTTCTTCGGCCTCGGGCTGGTTGGCAACCCGAAGACTGTCCTGTTTGCGCTTGGCACGGTTGCCACAGTCCTTGTCGTTGACCCATGCTCGGCCAATGCGAGAGAGATCCGGCTCGATGCTGTTGTCGAACGCCCGAGCAGCGGCGGCTACACCTGTCTTGAATACCATGGCCAGGCTCCCGAGATCATCGCTCTGGCCAAGCCGGTGCGTGAAATCTGGGACGGCGAACCGAACACCAGCGCGACAAGCCACGAAGCTCACGCAATCGGATGAAACGAACCACCATCCTTTTCTCGCCTTACATCACTCCTGCTGCCCGAGCCGGTCGCAACGGGGTGCGGGCCTTGGACGAGTTGAGCGAGACCGCCTCCGCTCAAAACGGACGGCCCGCACCTCGCATCGTACACGACGCGATTGGGATATCTTGCACGAAGACGACGGAATCCGAACCCCACTCGGCCTTGATGAAGGCAATAAGATCCATGCTGCTCCTGCGCGTTGGTGCCGGTTGCCGGCGCTGTTGTTCGCACAGACAGCTTTCCGAAAAGTCCGTAACAGCCTGAAAGAAGGAGGACAGATGTCCTACAAACTACCGCTGGCGCTAGTTGCGCTGGCAATCATCATGCTGGTCGGCTGCAAGCAACCGGTCGGCCTGTCAAACAACGACGTCCGGATAGCGACGACACAGACGGAGTCCTGCTACGTCGCCGCCAAC
>CAYOCZ010000308.1:0-4411 GCA_964402475.1 uncultured bacterium
CCGACGCCGCCGCTGCGAGTCAGTTCCTTGGCGGCTTCACCCTTCACCACCTCTACTAGCAGACCGTGGTCCACAACGAGGCGGGGCAGGATGTCGGTGAGGCTGACTTTGCTCAGACCGGTTGCGCTGCATTTGGGACAGCTGCCGTTGGCCTTGGTGACGTTCAGGCATTGTGCGCAGCGGCTGACTTCGGCATCAAAGCCCTTGGCTACGACCAGTCGCGAGGCCCTACCGTCCTGAACGAACTTGAGGACCGGCTCGACGCCGACCGCGGCCTTCTTGCTGATGCCGGCGGCGCCGAACAACTCGGCGACAAGGGCGTGTTCGCGTTGCTCCTCCCAGGCGACGATGCTGGGGAACACTTTGTGAACGGCATCGGTCGGATTGGTGAACGTCTCCATGTTTAGCTGGGTCACGACCATTCTGCCGATGGCTGCGGGCAGGGAACGGGCGAACTCGGGCAGCACCGATTTAGTGCCGGCAAGGACCAGCCGGCGAATGTGGTAGCGTTCGACCAGTTCGGCCAGCGGCTTGTGGAGCGTCTTCCAGAAGCGTTTGACCTGTTCCATGTAGCGCTGGTCGAATGCCTCGACATCCCGGCCGCCCTTCTGGACCGCGCCGCCCCGGCCTTTTGAGCCGACTACCTGCTTGCGCCACTGGCTGGTGTCGATATCGGCGTGGAATTCCTTGAATGCCTCGAATTCGTTCAGCCGGACCGCGAGGAAGCGGACGTGCTCGATGCCGGCGATCAGCACGCCGTACGGCCGGTATTCCTCGAGCAGCCACAGCAGCTGGGCGGTATTGGGTTGTCCCCAGGATGCTTCATCACGGACCGGGACTCGGGAGGCGACCTCGTCCCACAACTTACGTCCGGCGAAGACAAGGAACGAGTTGCCCGAAGGTTGGTACTGGCCGAGGAAGTTCGTCAGCTTGGCGACGGCCTGTTCGTAGAGCTTGCGGTCCGCGGACGGGACTGCCGGCTCGACGCCCCGCAGCAGGCTGCGGAACCGGGCAACATACCCAGACCGTGGCTGGTCTGAACTCGTATTGAAATAGAGAGTCAGAGTGTGGCGGTCGGTGCTCTCGGTCAATCGTTTGACGTCTTTGGGTGCTATCATGCGCGACTCCTTGTTGGGTCAGGTGTGCCAACAACCTAGCCTATTAGACGCTGCCTTCATGTCAAGCGTTCAGCGCGAACCCATAGTGAGGGTTGAAAGGACAGCCGAACCGGGCTCGTTTGACACTGCCAGGTGGCGGGAATATAATGACCTAGTTCTGTCTACTCGGCCATCCATGTGTTCACCTTACTGCTGCTTCTGCCTTCTGTCCCGTCTGTCCTGGCGGCGGACCGCGGGCAGCGCTTCACTGAGAAGCTCCATACCTTCAGGTAGATGAGCGATACCGCCGCGATGAATGCAATGCGGTTCAGAGTCGGGACGAGCGGCTTCTCCTTCAACGACTGGCTCGGTAGGGCCTATCCGGCCGGGCTGGCCAAGGCGAAGATGCTCGAATACTACGAGAGCGTGCTTGGGTTCGACACGGTCGAGCTGAACTTCACCTACTACGCCATGCCGACGCCGAGGACCTTGGCGTCGATGGTGAGCCGGACCAGCCCTGGTTTCTGCTTCGTCGTTCGCTCGCATAAGGACATGACCCACGACATCTGGTCGGACGAAGACCGGCGAGTCCTGAAAGACACCGCGGACGTGTTCAAGGCTTTCCGTGAAGGTATCAGCCCGCTGGTCGATTCGGGTCGGCTCGGGTGCGTGTTGGTCCAGTTCCCAGTCTTCTTCTACCCGGTGCCGCAGAACTTCGAATACCTGCGGAAGATACCCACGCTCATGCCGGGCGTCGCCATCGTGGTCGAGTTCCGCAACCGGGCCTGGATCAGGCCGGACGCGTTTCGGCTGCTGGAGGAGTGCGACATGGGTTGCTGCGTCGTGGACGAGCCGAAGATACCCCGGCTGATGCCGTTTGAGCCGCGGCGGACGTCGGATATCGCCTATTTCCGTTTCCACGGCCGGAATCAGAACTGGTTCAATGCGTCACGCGAGGAAAGGTACAACTACCTTTATTCGAGCATGGAGCTGGAGGAGTTCATCCCGCCGCTGCGCAGCGTCAGCGCCGGCGCGAAGACTACTTACACCTTTTTTAACAACTGCCACGCCGGTGCTGCGGCGCGGAACGCACTGATGATGAAGCAGATGCTCGGGTTGGTAGACAGCCTCACTCCGCAGCAGACGCGCGTGGTCGAAGGTCTGTCCGGGTCGGATTAGAACCGCCTAGGCCGCCAAGAGCGCCAAGCGCCCGCAGGGCATTTCGGTCCGGTCCCTCTTTGTGTCTTGGGGGTGAGCTTCCGTTCCGCGACACAGTCGCTTGACTTTCCGCGACCGGACAATATCCTCAGCACGATGAAAGTTGCTCTCGCCGGATTCAACATCGAGTACGAGCTGCTGCAGGCGCTCGCGAAGCACCACCGCGTTGTCCTCACCCCGGAGCTGATTTCCGCCGCCTACGCGCGCATCAGCCGGAGCTCCAAGCCGGTCGCGGAACTGAGGCAGGATGCCCGCAAGGAGCTGGAGAAGGCGCGCAAGTCGAACGTGACCATCGTCTTCGAGATGGGGCATCACTCGGTTGCCGAGCACGCGGTCTTCAACTTCGACGTGAGTGGAGTGTCGCGACTCGCGGTCGAGGCGCTTGAGCGCCATCGGCTCAACTCCTATACCGAGAAGTCGCAGCGCTACGTCGCGCTCAGCGACGACTTCGCCGTGCCCGACGAACTGAAGGACACCGAGGTGCTGGACGAGTTCGTCACGACCGTGAAGCTCCAGAACCGCTACTACCATGATCTCTACGGTAAGCTGGTGGCCCACTTCACCGCCAAGCACCCGGAGTGGAAGGACGAGCCGAACCGGGCCGAGAACGCGGCCAAGGAAGACGCCCGCTACATCACTGGGCTGGCTATCCAGACCCAGCTTGGGATGACCGCCAACGCGCGAAACCTCGAGTTGCTGCTGCGGAGCCTGACCGCAAGCGACCTGGCCGAGGTGCGGGCACTTTCCACCCGACTATACGAGCAGGCAGTCGCGGTCGCGCCGTCGCTGATTGTCTTCCCGCAGCCGACCGACTACGAGAAGAACACCTACGCGCGGGTCCACGAATACGCCCGGGCATTCATGACCCCGGCGTTCAACCGTCGCCCGCGGAACTTCATCGCTTTGGCCGCGTCCAACGTCGCGCTCCTGGATTACACTCAGAACGCCGACAACAAGTTGCTTGCCGCAATCCTGCACACGGTCTCGCGCGCATCGCACGCCGAGTGCCTGAGCCGGGTCGAGCGGCAGACGCTGGCCCGCAAGAAGGAGATATTCAAGCTCGCGTGCCAGGACCTGCAGGCCTACGATGCAGTCCTGCGCGAATTCGAGCACCTCTCTCTGACGTTCGAACTCGTCATCTCGGCGTCCGGCTTCGCCCAGCTCAAGCGGCACCGGCTGATGACGATAACGGCTCAACCGTACGACCCAAAGAACGGCTGGACCATCCCGACCTCAATCGCCGAAATCAAGGAACACAAGTCGTTCAAGGAGATGCTGGCGCGGACCGAGGAGGTGTTCGACCGGATTGCGGCTATCGCGCCGTCGGCCGCGCAGTACGTGCTGACCAACTCGCACCAGCGCCGGGTGCTGGTGACGGTCGACGCCCGCGAGCTGTACCACATATCGCGCCTGCGCGAGGACCCGGCCGCGCAGTGGGACATCCGCGACATCGCGGGGCGGATGATGGAACAGGCGCGGCACGTGATGCCGCTGACGCTTGCCCTGGCCAGTGGCAAGGACAGCTACGCCAAGGTCTACGAAGATCTGTTCGGCAAGCCCCCGGCGGTGACCGAGCTGAAACTACCCGAGGCGCGACCCCTGCCGGTACCGGCCGAGCCAAAGCCGCGCAAGAGGGCCAAGCCGAAGAAAGGCAAGAGGGGGTAGCCGATGCAGGTCGCCAGCCTCGACGAACTGAAGAAGGCGGTGAAGGCGGCCGAGCCGGAGATTGTCGTCACCGACGAAGGTCTTGCCAAGAAGGTCCTGTTCTGGAATACCTTGCGTACCATCGCCAATATCCTGGTAATCATCGTGCTCGCCGTCGGCATCGCGGCCTGGGCCAACCCGCTGCGGTTACCTCAACTGGAGCAGGAATGGGCCCTACTCGCGCGCCGCATCATCCTTGGTGTGGGCGTGCTGATGCTCTTTGCCGAATACGTCATTCCGATTGTCCGGCTGTACAAGCCCGCCGGGCGGGACGCCCTCGGGCTCAAGCTCGTTCCGCGCAAGTCGAAGTAGAAGGCCTCAAGCCGCAAGCTCCAAGCCAACCGAAGCTAACCGCCAAGTCCGGAGAGGACTATCCGCAGATTGCGCAGATT
>CAYOCZ010000309.1:0-4400 GCA_964402475.1 uncultured bacterium
CGGACGTGCTCGCGGCAATCCGCACCCAAGTCTTCGACACCGTCGCCCCGACGCCTTAGGCCTGCCTGTTCCGAACGACCCTCTCCTCTTGGGGAGAGGGGCAGGGCGAGGAACGACTTCCGCCACGCCAGCTTGACTTGCACGGGTCGGAGTCTATCCTCTTGCCGCAATGGGCGCGTCTCCGCCGAAGCCGGTTGGTGACCTTGTAGAGCGCTTCTCCCGCGACCGCAAGGCCTTCCAGTCCCCAGACTACAAAGAAGAACAACTGAGGGCCGAGTTCCTCAACCCCTTCTTCGAGTCCCTCGGCTGGGAGGTCTCCAACAAGGCCGGCCTGACCGAAGTCTTCAAGCCGGTCATCCACGAAGAGTCAATCAAGGCCTGCCCCGAGCGGAGTCGAAGGGTCGCGGGCGCGACCAAAGCCCCGGATTACACCTTCCGCATCGGCGGTGGATGTCCAGTGTCGCTGGCCAGGAGATGCAGTGACCGGCGGTTCGCTCCTAGTCGCGTGAAGCGCAACAACAGGGGGCCGCGATGAGTTCAGACATGTGGATTGACAAGCAGGGGAACAAGTGGCACATCACCCTACACGACCCGGTCTCGCTCGCACAGACATCGGAGCGCCGTCTCGCAGTAAGGTGGACGCTCACGCTCACCGACGCAAGTGGCCGATGCAAGGAGTTGTTCGTCGAGCTAGGCAACACCCTCTTCGAACTCCTGGGCCTAGCGACACCCCGACGGCAATCCGAGTTCCGTGAATGCCTGCTTGGAGCAACGAGGCAGGCGCTATTCTTGGGCCGGCTTGGCGATTCGGAAACCGTGGTTGTGCACGGGTCGCCCGACAACGTGCTGCGTCTGTACTACACGCCGAGAGACTGTCCGGTCTCAGAACTCGCAACCGCGCAATTCGGATTCGAGCAGGACGAATGCTATGAAGCAGAGCTGGTCTCATACGTTCGGGCTGCGATTCTGAAGGCTCTGCGACCAAGACAGCTGTCCGGCGTGGCGTATCCGGACCTCTTGGAGGCTGCTGGAATCGAAGAGGATGTGTTCGAGCGTGTGCTTGACGGCATGATTGCGGACGGTCTGGTAAGCCGCGAGCAGCTGGATGGTGCCTCGCCCGAATTGTTCAGGATAGCAGCCGCGGAGATCGTGGACGCTTCCGCTACGGTGACACGACTCGCAAGGTCACCTGTCGATTCCCGGACCCGCTCTGAGCAGTCCGGCTCAGATGCGAGACCATCGCTGGACGTCCTCATCGATAGGCTCAAAAGGGACGATGAGCACCTTGACATAGAGGCCAAGGAGGCCTTCTTTGCCAACACGAGGCACAGGGATGCGGTGAGTGGTTCACCTCAGCCTAATACTCCGGAGGCACTCGCGGACATGCTCAAGACGCTGGTCGCCTTCGCGAACACTTTCGGTGGCTGCCTCATCGTAGGACTCAAGGACAAGACATGGGAGCCTGTCGGCATTGACGGTACTGACATCGTGCTGTGCGGGAGCTGGGAACAGTTCAAGCGGAAATTCACCCGCCGCGTGAGCGATAAGACGGAGGGAATCGTGCCCTCGCCCGAAATCCGCAGAGAGAAGCGCGGGCAGAGGACGATCGCCATAATAGAGGTCCAGCAGCTTCCGAGGTCCAGCTTTCAGGAACGCGACTTGGCCTGCCTGAAGCGCGACAATCTACCATATGTTCGAGCCAACGGTGACTCCGTAGTGCTTCAGAAGTCCGAGAGGGGCAGACACTGTGACGCGATGCTCAAGCTCAGCTACCAGCACAAGGCCCTAGGGACGGATGCTCCGCTCAAACAGCAGATTCGCGATGTCCTGGACTACATCAATCCTCTCATCGTTCGACAACTGGATGCTGGGGCGCCAGGTTTATGCGTGATGATCAACGACATCAAGCTTCCCGTCCTGATACGCCTGTCCAAATACGCGGTATTCGGCGACTACATAGGCTTCGAGCCAACAGGCTGCAAATCTTTCGGGTCGCACAACACCATTGGTGGTTACTTGAATGACGTCGCCGATGTCGGGGAACTTACGGGGTTTCGGCTAGTATTCAAGCCGGCGCTTAGGAACCTGGAAGGCGGCGAATGAACTTGGGCGCCACCCAGTCATCTCGTGCGCGAACTATGCAATTGCCTGCCCTAGGCCAGGACGCCGCATGAGCAGGAGTCCATCCAGCGCCAGATTGCCGCGACCGACAAGTCCATCGACGCGCTGGTGTGAATTGTACCGACCGACGGAAGAAGAGGTCAGTATCGTATGAGGAGGGAAACAATGATGAGCCGTGAATGCGAAGTGTCCCGATTTCCTCGCATTGGACTGTGCGGGCCGACGGACGAAGAGGCAGAGGACGTACGAACGCGTGAGCATTGGCGGGGGCGGGTCGGCCGCTGAGACCGCGATGAAGAAGGACTTCTTCGTCAGCTACAATAACACCGACCGCGAGTGGGCGGAGTGGATAGCCTGGCAATTGGAGGAAATCGGATTCACCACTATCATCCAGGCCTGGGACTTCATCCCCGGCTCGAACTTCGTGCTAGAGATGGACAAAGCAGCTGCGACCGCAGACCGGACCATCGTGGTTCTGTCGTCCGACTACCTTTCGGCGCTCTACACGCAACCCGAGTGGGCAGCCGCTTTTGCTCAAGATCCCACGGGTTCGGCTAGGGTCCTGTTCCCCGTCCGTGTCAGGGAGTGCACTCCCTCGGGTATGCTTAAGCAGGTAGTCTACGCAGACCTCGTTGGGCTGGATGAGCCGAGCGCGCAGAAGCGGCTCCTCGCGGGTGTGGGTGGTGCAAGGACGAAGCCTGAACTCGCTCCGTCATTCCCAGAGAGCGGCACCGGCTCGGACCGTGACCGTAGGCTCGTCTTCCCAGCAACACGGAGCCCTGTACGGGGTCTTCCGCACCTCAGGAACATTCACTTTGTTGGTCGCGATCCGCTGATGCACAAACTGCATTCCGCGTTGAGCTCCACTCAAACTGCCGTCTTGACGGGATTGCCCGGTGTCGGCAAGACACAGGCGGCCATTGAATATGCCTACCGATACGAGGAGGAGTACGCCGTGATCTTGTGGATCCGCGCAGAGAAGCAGTACATGCTTCAGACTGACTATGCAGCGCTGGCGTCTCGGTTGGGGATTGACAATAGTGGCGAGATCAGCGAAGTCGTCGAGAAGGTGCGGGAGTGGCTGGCGACGAACGGATCGTGGCTTCTCATCTTCGACAACGCGGAAGACTGGAAGCAACTAGACAGCCTTGTGCCTCGGTTTGCGAAGGGCCACACCCTCGTTACGTCGAGGAATCCTGCTTGGCGCGCTTTCGGTGACCACTTGGAACTCAACGTCTGGCAGCCGGTTGATTCCGTCAGCTTCCTTTTGAAACGCACGGGCAACGCTGATAGTGAGGCGGCCAGAAGACTCGCAGACGCGCTTGGCCATCTACCGCTAGCCTTGGAGCAGGCTGCCGCCTACATCGAGGTGCATGGGATCTCGCTGGTCACCTATCTCGGACTCTATCAACGGCGCGGCATCGGTCTACTCGAGCGAGGTGAGCCCGCCTCGTCCTACGAGTCTTCTCTAGAAAGAACCCTGGGTCTCGCATTTGAACGTGTTCAGCACGAATCGCCTGCGGCTGCGCAACTGCTTTTTCTCTTTTCCTTCTGGCCTTCCGAAGGGATCCGGTCGAGCGAGCTGAAGAACCTCCCCTCTGATCTGCCCGAGCCCCTGCACAGTGCGATTAGCGACCCGCTTGAGCTTGATGACGCCGTGTCTCGTCTGCGGCGTTACTCACTGATACAGAGAACCGACGAGGTTCTGTCTATCCACCGGCTGGTCCAAGAAGCGGTGAAGGCGATGCTGGAGCCCCGCCAGCGCACAACATGGATGCGGCACGCTACATCCATGCTCGAGGAAGAAAAGGAAGGACATCTCTCGAGGCTTGCGACCGGGCCCGGCGTCTTTTCAAGGGACATGCGTTCACGTATCTACTTGTCCCCTCCCCACATGAGCGGGCGAGAGTTGGAATTCGTTCGCGATGCATTCGCGTCGAATTGGATAGCGCCGCTGGGGCCGCATGTAGATGCATTCGAGCGTGAGGTTGCCGAAGTAATCGGTATGCCTTCTGCGGCTGCTCTTACGACTGGAACAGCCGCACTCCACCTGTCGCTTCACATTCTCGGTGTTGGCGCGGGCGACGAAGTGGTCTGTTCCGATTTGACGTTCGTGGCCAGTGCCAACGCAATTGCCTACCAAGGAGCAACACCGGTCTTCGTTGACTGCCGTCGGGACTCATGGTGCATCGACCCCGAACTCATTGCGGAAGAGCTGGCCGTGCGGGCCACGCTCGGAAAGCTACCGAAGGCTGTGCTTGCAGTTGACCTTTATGGTC
>CAYOCZ010000310.1:0-4394 GCA_964402475.1 uncultured bacterium
TCCACGTACCCATCGCCCTGCGTTTCGAGATACCCGTGGTGGTTGGTATCCCGGTACTCGTAGACCGATCGCGCATTGATGTACGTCGCTGGCAGCACCGAAGTGACGCCTGTCACAACTCCCAGCTCGTACTCCTGGGCAACCGTCGGCGTATAGTGGGCGTGGACATGATCCTCTCTGGACGCGAACAGGGCCGTGCCCGACGCTGCCCCCGCCGCCGTAATTGCAATCTCCTCCGGCGTCAGGCTGCCCATGATCCCTTCGCGGATCATGTACGTCGCCGGGTCGGTCGGGTCGAAGACGATGCCCTCGTTCGTCACCTTCAACGGCGGCTGGACCTGCACGGCGTAGACGCCCTGGGAGCCGATGATGGACCGCTGGTCAGCAATCGCGCCCTCGTAAATCAGCCGCACCGAACGGGCTACTTCCATCAGGTTCTGCGCCGACTGCTGGACAAGCGGGCCTCGGTTGGTCGGGTGGCGGACTGGTCGTGTGATGTTCATCGTTGCTCACCCCCGGCCAGGATGTCGGCGTAGATGCTCTCGGCGGCCCATGCGGTGTTGATCGTGTCGTTGTGCAGCAGGATGCCCAGAGCACCGCCGCGAACGCGCGTGCGCTCGGGTATATTCCTGCCGGCCGTCCAGGTTCCGCCGACAAGGGCGTCGCCCGCCGACTGGCCGGCCAGTTCCTCCATCGTGTCGGCCGCAAGAATCCCGTACTGCACGGCGTCGGAGTCCTGGCCGAGCGTGCCGACAAGCTTGGACATGACGGCGTCGCCCATTCCGCCGCCGTACCTCTCTGGCGTGTAGACAACATGGGACGTGATCGCGACCGATCCGCCCGCAGCCCGATGGTCGTACTTCTGGGCGTCGGAGTAGCGGTAGAGTCGCCCGTCCCGGCCGCCAAGCACGAGTTGGCGATAGGTCGGGTTGTTGCTGTTGTAGTAGGCGGCGGTCGTCGGGCCTTGGCCTATCGGGTATGTCTCCGGCCAGAAACTCTTGGTGCGCAGGTCCAGGAAGTAGTGCGTTGGCGCGGTGGAGCCGTAGGGCGTCAAGAACACGAGGACTCCGCCACGCTCCGCATCGTAGGCGAGCGTAGCGTAGTGCTGACCGGCTGCCGCGCTGGTGCCGGCTGGCACCGATCTGTAGCCGTCGAGATCGGGTATCCGCTGGTCGGTCAGACTCTCCGGTGGGCTGTTGGCCGTCATGCGGTACAGGCCGGTCTCGCCCAGGAAGTACAGCACGCCCCGGTCGTCGGTCGTCCATGCGTTCGGGCCGAGCATTCCGACTTGATCCGTCAGGCGATAGGCGAAGCCTCCCGCCTTCGGATCGCCCCGAATCACCCAGATAGACCGCGAGCAGCCCACCACGCACACGTCCTCGTTGATCGGGCACATGGCGATGATCGGGTCGGCGATCCTGCACCCATCGGACAGATTGCCCGCGACGGCCGCCTCCGCGTCGTCTTGTCCATAGTCGTAGTCGTACACGTCGCCCACTCTGGAGGCGAACCAGTTCCACGGTTCCTTCGGGGTCGAGAACCAGACTGCCCGACCGCGCCAGCCGACGACGCCACGGCAATCCTGCTCCAAGGCTCCCTCGCGGGCGGTAAGGGCCTGGACCTTGTTCGAGGCATCCATCGGGTTGTAGACGTAGCCGGTTGCCCCGGTGGCGATGCAGAGCTTGCCGTTGACGCTCGCGGCCGAGTACAGGTTGTAGTTCGCCAACGTGTCGGTGTCGGCCGCCGAGGCGCCGAACGTACCGCCTGCGTCGGTTTCGGCCCAGACGGCGCGGTTTCCAATCGCGACCAGCTTCTTTTCGATCTGTGTTGCCCGCGTCACCGCCGTCAACTGCCAGCGATCCACGAGCGTCTGCACCACGAGGTTGCTGCTGGACGTTCCTGTCGGCAGGGCCTTGGAGATCGCGAACCCGGCCTCGTCGCACGTCCCGTCGTCCCTGGCCACGGACAGAATCTCCGACCCCTCATACTCCAGCCGCACGCGCTTCTCGTCGGCGATGATCCGCACGGCGACCCTCTGCGGGTCGTACACGAACCCGAACCAGTAGACTTTATTGGCGCTGTTGGTCCCGCTGGACAGGGCGAAGGACAACTGGGTATCGAAGCCCAGGCCCGGCCATGGAATGTGCGTCGGGCTCTTGGTGATGACGAGCTTGGCGCCGTCCGTGGCCGACTGGGACGCACTGGACACCCAAAGCGTAGCCGAGCCCTGGCAGCCCCAGCTGAAGAACACGTCGGCAAACAGCTCGAAGTCGTTCCAGGTGTCGCCGGCAAACCCGATATAGGCTCCGTCGCCGCTGGCGGGAGCCGACGACAGGTAGGCATAGCCTCCGGTGGTCCGAAGGCCCGTCGTCGAGCCCGTCCACGTCGCTCGCGTCAGGACGGAGTTTCCGGTTGCGGGAAGGTCGAACTTCTCGTCGTAAATGACGGTATCGCCGTAGCCGTAGTCCATCCAGCCGAGCCACTGGACCGGCGCGGACGCTCCGATAGTCGCCGAATAGGCTTCGCCAATCCCCGGCCTGGACCCTCCGCGCGCACGTTCGGCCGACACGTCGTAGGGACGGACGTTCGAGGCCGACGGCGTGGTCAGTTTCGGCTGATCATCGAAGCCCCAGTGGGCGTCATACCCGCCGATAGGGAACGGTATGCGAATGGTCTTCGACATGCCATCCTACGGGTGAAGATCGAAGTCGCAGGACGTGCCAGAGCCGACATTTGTGTAGAGACTCGACCCGCCGGCGGCCGAGGTGTAGATGAACAGAGCACCTGGCGCCCATCCGTCTGTCCCGTCGGTCGGGATGCTCTTGCCGGTATCCAGCACCTTCTTGGTCTGCGTATTGTCCGTTCCGGCCCTGGTGATCTGGTGCAAAATCTGATTGATGCTCATCGCTTGCTCCTGCTAGTACGTCACTGGGTTGATCCGCCGGTTCCACACCGGCGCGAGAGAATCGCTGTCATCGCCGCAGTAGCCCAGGTTGCCGGGCTTGTGCTCGGTGTCGATGTCGATGGACGCCTGCATGGCCTCCAGCCTGCGCGTCTGCCAATAGTTCTGCCCGTCGTTCTTGGACAGTTCGGCTTCCGCGAGGGCGCAGGCTCGCAAGGTGTTTGCGTGCATCGGCCCGCCGTAGGGATACTCGGCACTGGTGCCCATGGCGTCCGGATTCACGCGGTATCGGTAATACAGCGTGTAGTCGCTTGCTGGCGCAGGGTTGACCGTCACCTCGTATCGCTGGCCATAGGCGCCGGCGAACGTCCGCGCCTGGATCGCCCATTCGCGCGGCCAGCCGGTCTCGTCTCCCATGCCGGCGCGGTTGCGGTGCAACACGGCAGGCGTGCGCTGGACGATTCGCACGGGCGTGGTGTCCGGGTCGTAGTTGAACGGGTCCAGCAGGCCGCCGAAGTCGGCCGGAAGGCTGTACCGGCCGTCAGCCGAGACGCTGCACCCAGCAGTCTCGCCAGTCGCATCTCCAAGAACGGTCGCGGTGTAGCCGGAGGTGACGGAGTGAATCTCATAGCTACCGACATCAAAGGTCAGGTCGTGTCCGATCATGGAGTCGTGGAACAAGTCCGTGGACGTGCCGACGGCCGTTGCCGAGTTGCCCGCGCCGTCGGTGGTGCCGGTCAGACCATGCGGCGTCGAACCCGTCGCGTCTGCCCACCAGACCATCGACGCCTGCGGGCGAAGGAACGACCACGGGTGTACTCGGCGCGTCCGCGGGTCGAGGCCCTGAAGGAACGAACGATAGCCCTCGTTGACATACCGCTTGACCTCCGCGCTCCGCGTGACTCCCCATGCGCTCTCGGTGCGTGTGTAACCGAGATAATCCGCAACATCAGCGTAGAGTTCGGCGAACGTGCAGGTCAATGCGCTCATGTCAGCCTACCTCGATTCCTTTGGCCTTAACTTCTGCCCGCAGCCGCTCGATCTCCACCGCCGCGTCACAGACCGTCTCCCGCATCTCACGGTTGCACGCCTGGACCTGCTCGGCGAGGCGGCGCAGGCGATGCGGAAGATCAGCGGCGTTGCTCATGCCTTCTCCACCTTGATTCCCTTGGCCGCAACCTCGGCTATCGCCTGCTCCGCCGTCAGCACGTCGTCCGGCGCGAACACGCCGTCCAGCACGGCCTGCGCAAACGCCGCTTGGTCCGGCGCCGTCCACTTGAACCGCTTGACGTGGCTCGACCCGTCGTTCAGTTCCGTCGTGCGCGTCCCGTCGCTGGGATCGGCCACCATCGCGGCCGGGAGTTGCTTGCCGGGCTTGAGGCGAAGATAGAACGACGCCGGGTATTGCAACGGTGCTGCTTCAGCTTCGACTGTCAGAGGTTCGCTCATCGGTAGGCTCCTTGTGCGTAGAGGGCGGAAATCTCGGCCGGGC